>CALCTW010000129.1 GCA_937907055.1 uncultured Clostridia bacterium
GAATACGCCAAGCCAGGCTTCAGCGGCCAGGCACTAGGCCTTCAAAACTCGGTCAACCAGGTCGGCACGCTGGCGGGTTATATCATCGTCATGGTCGCCTTCATGTTCATCTCCGGCATGGCCGCGTTCAAGGGCTTCTTCCTGGCCGCCGCCGTCATCACCGGCATCAGCGCGGTCATGGCCATGCGCATCACCGGCCGCAGCGAGACCGACAAGTCGAAGGCACGCTTCTATTTCCGCAGGAAGTACACCAAGTACTACATGCTGGAGGTCTTCTACGGCGCCCGCAAGCAGGTGTTCTTCACCTTTGGCCCCTATGTGCTGATCCTGTTCTACGGCGCCGACACCACGGTCATGAGCCTGCTCTTTGCCGTCACGGCCATCTGCTGCTATTTCGCCGCGCCGCTGGTGGGCAAGATCATCGACCGTCTGGGCTACAAGGTGGTCATGGTGTCCGACACGCTGATCCTGGTCATCGTCTGCTTCTTCTACGGCTTTGCGCACCACATCTTCCCCAAGGACATTGCCTTCGTCATCTGCTGCGTCAATTACGTGCTGGATTCCATCATCTCCCTGGCGTCCATGGCGTCCAATGTCTATGTCCAGGACATCTCCGACAACAAGGAGGAGGTTCGTGCGACCATCTCCACCGGCATCTCCGTCAATCATATGATCACGATCCTGATCGCGCTGTTCGGCGGCTGGATCTGGGAAGCGCTGGGCCCCGAAGCCCTGTTCATCCTTTCCGCGGTGCTGGGCCTGTGCAACAGCGCGTATGCCGCCACGATCAAGACCGGCGCGCAGCTGCGGGCAGCCGGAAAAATGTGATTTTGATCATCTTCACCGATCAGAAAACGATTTTCCCAAAGTATCTGATATGACCCCGGCGGATCCATGAGAAACTGCTCAGGATCTACCGGTTTTTTTATGCTCCCGAAAGCGCCGGAAGAGCCCGGACTCTGCCTGTCAGCGCCGGTGTACACCTGTTTCCGTTTCAGAGCACGGAAAACCGCCGTTTATGCTAAGATAGAAAGGCTTTTTCAGGGCTTCATTCCCTGCATTATTTACCGGGATGACTTGTCAGTTTTTCCGCAGCTGTGGTATAATTACAGTGCTGAATTATCAGCTTTTGTTTGTGTACTTTTGATCAGGAGCTTATGTATGAAAGTCGGAATCATTTCACTGGGATGCGCCAAAAATCAGGTGGATACGGAGCAGATGCTCAGCCTGCTCACCAAAGCGGGCTATACCTTCACGGGAGAGCCTGCCGAGGCGGAGATCCTCATCGTCAACACCTGCGGCTTCATCGCCAGCGCCAAGGAAGAATCCATCGACGCCATTCTGGAAATGGCTGAATATAAAAAGACCGGCAAATGCCGTGTGCTGTGCGCCACCGGATGTCTGGTGCAGCGCTACCGCGAGGATCTGAGAGAGCAGATCCCGGAGATCGACTGTCTGCTGGGCTGCTACAGCTACGATCAGATCGTGCCTGCTGTGGAATCCGCCCTGAAGGGCAAGCGCATGGATGTGCAGCTGGAAAAGCGCGCGTTCCTTGAATGCGGCCGCGTGCTGACCACCCCCTCCTACAGCGCCTATGTGCGCATCGGCGAGGGCTGCAACAACCGCTGCGCCTATTGCGCCATTCCCATGATCCGCGGCAATTACCGTTCCCGTCCGCGCGAGAGCGTGCTGAACGAGATGCGTACTCTGGCGCAGAACGGTGCGAAGGAGCAGATCCTGATCGCGCAGGACACCAGCGTATGGGGCACAGATATTCATGACAACATCGCCTCCCTGATGGATGAGGCCTGCAAAATCGACGGGATCGACTGGCTGCGCGTGCTGTATATGTACCCGGATGAGATCGACATCTCCCTGCTGGAGAAGATGGCGAAGCAGCCCAAGATCTGCAAATATCTTGATCTGCCGCTGCAGCACGCCTCTCCCGCGCTTCTGAAAAAGATGAACCGCCGCGGCAGCATGGAATCCACCCGCAAGCTGCTGCTCACCGCGCGCGATATGGGCTTCACCCTGCGCACCACCTTCATCGTGGGCTTCCCCGGTGAAACGGAGGACGATTTCAGGCGGCTGATGGATTTCACACAGGAGATCGAGTTTGACCGCATGGGCGCTTTTGCCTATTCCCCCGAAGAGGACACCCCCGCCTACAATTTCCCGGATCAGATCGACGAGGAGATCAAGCAGCAGCGTCTGGACGAGCTGATGACCCTGCAGGCGCGGATCAGTCTGCAGCATAATCAGCGCCGCGTCGGCACCGAGGAAAAGGTGCTGATCACCGGCCCCCTGACCGGGCGCAGCGAAAAGGAAGCGCCGGACGCGGACGGCGAGATCCGCCTGATCTCCAAGGAGCCGACCGAGGAAGGCAAGTTTGTCCGCGTGAAGATCACCGAAGCCGACACTTATGACCTGACCGGCAAGGTGATCGGCTGAAAACCGCTCAATTGCCTCTGAAAGGAAGTAAAATGACCGCATTTTTAAAAAACAAAAATCTGCCGAACATCCTGACCTGCGCGCGCATGGCCCTGATCCCCGTGGTGATGGTGCTGATCGCGCTGGGGCTGGACATTCCCGCCGGGATCGTATTCGTCCTCGCGTCGCTGACCGATTTCGCGGACGGGTATCTGGCAAGGAAGAATGACATCGTATCCAATTTCGGCAAATTTCTGGATCCTGTGGCGGATAAGCTGCTGGTGATGACCAGCATGATCATGCTGTCGGGCCGTCCGGGCAGCCTGCTGCCGGCATGGCTGGTATGCGTCATTCTGGCGAGAGATCTGCTGATCGACTGTCTGCGCATGATGGCCGCCAAGAAGGGCATCGTGATCGCGGCGGGCCCGCTGGGCAAGATCAAGACCACGCTGCAGATGCTGGCCGTGATCGCGCTGCTGTTCCTGCCCGAAACCCTGAACATCATTTCCCTGATCCTGATCATCCTGATGGGTCTCATGACCGTGATCAGCGGCGCGGATTATCTGTGGCGCGGCCGGGATGTGCTGAAGGATTGACCCCGTAATACAAGGGCCGCCCCGCGGCCGGAAATAGAGAGGTAAACAAAAATGGCTAAGGCAAAAGAAGTAAGCAAGGAAATGCCCTCCCAGGATATGGACCGTGAGGAGCGCCAGAAGGCGCTGGAGAGCGCCCTGCACGCGCTGGAAAAGCAGTTCGGCAAAGGCACTGTAATGAAGCTGGGCCAGAAGGAAGCCATGCGTGTGGACACCGTGCCCACCGGCAGCCTGGAGCTGGACATGGCGCTGGGTGTCGGCGGCATTCCCAAGGGCCGTATCATCGAAATCTACGGGCCTGAATCCTCCGGTAAGACCACCGTGGCGCTGCACGTGGTGGCCGAAGTGCAGAAGCAGGGCGGAACCGCGGCCTTCATTGACGCGGAGCACGCGCTGGATCCCGCCTACGCCAAGAACCTGGGCGTCAATATCGACGAGTTGTATGTATCCCAGCCTGATACCGGCGAAGACGCGCTGGAGATCGCCGAAGCCCTCGTGCGCAGCGGCGCTGTGGACATCGTGGTCATCGACTCCGTAGCCGCGCTGGTCCCGCGCGCCGAGATCGACGGCGAAATGGGCGACAGTTTTGTGGGCCTGCAGGCCCGCCTGATGAGCCAGGCGCTGCGTAAGCTGGCCGGTGTGGTGAGCAAGACCAACGCCATCGCGCTGTTCATCAACCAGCTGCGTGAAAAGGTGGGCGTGATGTACGGCAACCCCGAGACCACCCCCGGCGGCCGCGCTCTGAAGTTCTATTCCTCCGTGCGTCTGGAGGTCCGCCGCGGCGAGCAGCTCAAGAGCGGCAGCGAAGCCATCGGCAGCCGCACCAAGGTGAAGGTGGTCAAGAACAAGGTGGCGCCCCCCTTCAAGACCTGCGAGTTCGATCTGATCTTCGGCCGCGGCATCAGCAAGGAAGGCTCCATCCTCGATATGGCTGTTGAGCGCGATATCATCCACAAGAGCGGCGCGTGGTTCAGCTACGGCGATCAGCGCATCGGTCAGGGACGCGACAACGCCCGTGAATATCTGCAGCAGAATCCGGACGTGCGCGATGAGATCGAAATGAAGCTCCGCGCCACCTTCAAGACGGAAGCCATCCCGCAGGGCGCGGATGACGATGAGGAAGAGGAATTCAGTGAAGAATGAGGAATTTGTCCACGTCCATCATCGCTGCGGTCTGTGCCGCATCGAGCTGGATCATATTTCCGTCAGCATTGACGGCGAATCCCTGATCAAGGACGTGGATCTGCACATTCACTGCGGAAGGCTGACTGCCCTGGTGGGGCCGAACGGCGCGGGCAAGACCACGCTGATCCGCACCATTTTAGGGCAGCTGCCGCATACCGGCAGCATCCGGCACGTGGATGATCACGGCCGCGATTTTTCCGGCCTGCGCATCGGCTATGTTCCGCAGCAGCTCCCCTTTGACAAGCAGATGCCGGTCACGGTATGCGATCTGCTGGCCTCTGTGGTCACAGCCCGTCCCGTATGGCTGGGCGTGAGCAAGAAGGTGCGCGAAAAGGTGCGCGGCGTACTGGCCGCCGTTCAGAGCGAGAGCCTGATGGACAAGAGCCTCGGCTCTCTTTCCGGCGGCGAACTGCAGCGTGTGCTGCTGGCCATGGCGCTGGAGCCGCTCCCCGATCTGCTCATTCTGGATGAGCCGGTCAGCGGTGTGGATCAGAACGGCCTGGCGCTGTTCCTGCAGCTGGTGTGCACATTGAAAGAAAAGCATCACCTGGCCATCCTGCTCGTCTCGCACGACTGGGATCTGGTGCGCCGCTACGCGGATGAAGTGGCGCTGCTGGAGAAAAACATCCTCTGTGACGGCACGCCCGAAGAGGTGTTCTCCTCCGCGGCCTTCATGAAAGCCTTCCCCTCCGCCGCTGTTGTACACAAGGAGGAAGCGTGATGGCGATCTTTGATTTTCAGTTTATCCGCTATGCCCTGCTGGCGCTGCTGCTGCTGACGCCGCTGCTTTCCCTGCTGGGCACCATGGCGGTCAATAAACGCATGGCCTTCTTCTCGGACGCGCTGGGGCATTCCGCGCTGGCCGGGGTCGGCCTGGGGCTGCTGCTGGGCATCAGCAACGAGCTGATCAGCATGATCATCTTCGGCGTGCTGTGGGCCGTGTGTATCGCGGCCATCAACCGCAGCGGCCACGCGAGCGCTGATACGGTCATCAGCGTGTTTTCCTCCACCGGCATCGCGCTGGGCCTGCTGGTGCTTTCCGGAAACGGCAAGTTCTCCTCCTACTCCTCCCTGCTGGCAGGAGATATCCTCTCCATCACGGAGGGAGACCTGTGGGGGCTCGGCATCGCCCTGATCATCGGCATCGCGCTGTGGGTGCTATTGTACAACAAACTGCTGATCACCGCGATCAATCCCGCGCTGGCGGACAGCCGCGGCCTCAAGACCAAGTGGATCGAATACGCCTTCGTGGCGCTGGTCGCCGTGGATGTTATGCTGGCGATCCGCTGGGTGGGTGTGCTGCTGATCAACGCGCTGCTCATCCTGCCTGCCGCGGCCGCCCGGAACATCAGCCGCACCGCCCGTCAGCACGCGCTTTTCAGTGTGCTGATCGGTCTTTTCAGCGGTGTTACCGGCCTGATCGCCGCCTGTTATCTGAATACCGGCGTAGGACCTGCCGTTGTGCTGGTCGCCGCCATCCTTTACAGCGTTACGCTGCTCATCTCGCGTTTCCGCAGATGATATCCCCGATCGCCGTCTGTTGCAAAGCAGACGGCGAATCATCATATAACCCCCTCCGCACTTTTGATACACGGGAGTAAAGCGCCATGATCGAATTTATCCGCCGCGGCGGTGATGCCCCTCAGATCGATACCCCCATCGGGGATTATCCGCTCTTCCTCAGCCGCATGCTCGCTTCACGCGGACTGGATACAGAAGAGAAGATCTCGGCATTTCTCTCGGCCTCAAAGGATGATCTGTCCGACCCCATGCTCATGCCGGGCATGGAAAAGGCAAAGGCGATCCTCCTGCAGGCAAAGCAGGAAAAAACGAACACGGTGATCTACGGCGACTATGACTGCGACGGCGTGACAGCCTCCGCCATCATGAAGGAAACGCTGGATCATCTGGGGATCCCCTGCGCCGTCCGCCTGCCGGACCGACACAGCGAGGGCTACGGGCTGAACGAGGCCGCGGTACGGGAGGTGGCGCGGGAAGCGAAGCTGCTGATCACCGTGGACAACGGCATCACTGCCGTGAATGAGATCGCGCTCGCGAAGGAACTGGGCATGACCGTGATCCTGACAGATCACCACCGTCCGCACGAGGTGATCCCGGCGGCGGATACCATCATCTGCCCCACCACGGGCGGTTACCCCTATGACGCCTTCTGCGGCGCGGGCGTGGCCTTCTGCGTGGCCCGCGCGACGTGCGGAGATAAATTCGCGTTTACCCTGCTGGACCTGTGCGCGCTCGGAACGATCGCCGATATGGTGCCGCTGACCGGCGAGAACCGTGTGCTGGCCAAGTGCGGCCTCGAGGCCATCAAGAACACAAAGCGGCCGGGATTGAGAGAACTGTGCAAGATCTCCGCCATCGGCAGCACGGTGACCGGAATGGATGTCGGCTTCCGCCTTGCCCCGCGTATCAACGCGTGCGGACGGCTGGAAAGCGCGGATATCGCGCTGGAGCTGCTCACAACAAAAGACCGGGACACGGCTGCCGGGATCGCCATCCGTATGCAGCAGCTGAACGAGCAGCGCAAGGACCGTGAGAACGACCTGATCAGCAGCGCGGACGCGCAGCTGAAAGCCATCGACCTTGTACACCGCCGCGCGATCGTCCTGTGGAAAGAGGGCTGGGAGAGCGGCGTGGCCGGTCTGGCTGCCGGGCGCATTGCCGAAAAGACCGGGTATCCCACGGTGGTGCTTTGTGTGCAGGCCGGGAAGGCCGTCGGCTCCGCCCGCAGCGCCGGGGATGTGGACATCCACAAGGCGCTTGAGAAATGCGCGGATCTGATGATCCGCTTCGGCGGACACAAGGCTGCCGCCGGTATGACGCTGGAGGCGGAAAACCTGGAGGCCTTCGCGAAAAGGCTGAGCGATGCCGTGCGTGAGCAGACGGGGGATCGTCCGCTCTGCCCGCGCAAGGAATATGATACCGAGATCACGCTGGGCGAAGTGACTGTGGGCAACATTCTGCTGCTGGACCGGCTTGAGCCCTTCGGCATGGCCAATCCGGAGCCTGTTTTCCTGATCCGGGGCGCCGAAGCGGAGACTGTGAGCCGCTGCGGCAGAGACGGGCTCCATCTGCGCGGTTCCTTCCGTCAGGACAGGAACACCCGCAACGGGATCGGCTTCAATATGGGAAGTCTGGCCGATGATCTGCCCGGACGCGCGGTGGATCTGCTCATCTCCCCCACGATCAATGAATTCCGCGGCGAACGCAAGCCCGAGCTGCGGCTGAACGCCATCCGCACGGGCGGGGGATCCATCCCCGAGAAGCGTGACCGCGAGGACGCGGCGCTGCTGCGGGATCTGTCCATCCTGTGTGACGCGCCCGGCCCTGCCGCTCCGGCGCGTGACGCGGCTGACCTCAAAGATTTCGCGGCGCTTCCGCAGGGCGTATGCGTGGTATGCCGCACAAAGAGCGGCGCGGAGGAGGCCGCGAAGGCCTTTCCCGATTTTGAGCCCTGCCTCTATGCCGCGGATGATCCGCCGGCCTATAACTGCATTCTTTACGCGGGCAGTATTCCCGCGGTGACCGCGCCGTTTGACCGGATCCTGCTCTGGGAGGGCGAGGCGGCGCCGGGAGAAGCGCTGCTGTGGCAGAAAAGGACCGGCGCGGAAGTAATGGCTGCAAAGCAGAGCAGCGCCCTGCGCGCGAGGCTGACCGCGCTCCGCTATCCGGCAGAAACGGATATGGGAGAAGGGCCGGGGATCCCGGAGATGCGGAATGTATACAGCGCCCTTGCCAGGAGCGGATGGAGCGATCCGCCGCCGGTGCTGGCCTATAACGCGAAGCAGACCGAAAGCCACGTGCTGACCGCGCTGTTCATCATGGAACACATGGAGATCATCCGGTTCACGCTGAACCCCTTCACGGCAGAGCCAAAGCCCTCCGCGAAGAAGGCGATGGCCGCGGATCCGCTCTATCGCCTGATCCATCAGCTTTAACTTATCTTAAGATATTCCTTGATCATGTCCGGAAACGAAAGGAAGTGTCTGACCCATGGCTTATACCGCTTATGAACCCATGACCGCGGAGCAGATCTTCGCGCGTGTACAGAAATACTATCCGGAGGGTGGAAGCGAGCTGGTCCGCAAGGGCTATGAATTTGCCGAAAAGGCGCACGCCGGGCAGATGCGCAAGAGCGGCGAGCCCTACATTGTGCATCCCCTGTATGTGGCCAGCATCCTCACCGAGATCATGATCGACCCGCCCACCATCACGGCGGCTTTCCTGCACGATACCGTGGAGGACTGCGAGAACGTATCGCTTGAAACGATCGACCGCGAATTCGGCCCCGAGGTGGCGCAGCTGGTGGACGGTGTGACAAAGCTGGGCAAGCTGGACTTTGCCGACCGCGAGGAGCGGCAGGCGGAATCCCTGCGCAAAATGATCCTGGCCATGAGCCGCGATATCCGCGTGGTGCTGATCAAGCTGGCAGACCGTCTGCACAATATGCGCACGCTGGGCTTCCAGTCGCCCGAGCGCCAGATCTCCATCGCCCGCGAAACGCTGGATATCTACGCGCCGCTGGCGCACCGTCTGGGTGTGTACACCATCAAGCAGGAGCTGGAGGATCTGGCTCTGCGCTATATCGATCCCGAAGGCTATAAGGATGTGGCCCGCAAGGTGGGCATGAAGCGCCACGAGCGCGAGGTTAACATCCAGACTGTCATTCAGGAGCTTTCGCAGAAGCTGAGCGAATCCGGTCTGAAATATGATATCGACGGCCGTCCCAAGCACCTTTATTCCATCTACCGCAAGATGGTGCTGCAGAACAAGCCGTTTGAGCAGATCTACGACCTGATCGCCATCCGCGTGATCGTGGAAACGATCCCCGAGTGCTACACCGTGCTGGGCATCGTGCACACGCTGTGGAATCAGGTGCCGGGCCGCTTCAAGGATTATATTTCCGTGCCCAAGGCCAACATGTACCGTTCCCTGCACACCACCGTGATCGGCGGACGCATGATGCCCTACCCCTTCGAGATCCAGATCCGCACCCGCGAGATGCATCAGGTGGCGGAATTCGGTATCGCGGCGCACTGGCGCTATAAGGAGGGCGGCCGCAGCGCCGATAATCTGGACCGCAAGCTGACCTGGCTGCGCCAGATCCTGGACTGGCAGAGCGAGACCCGTGACAGCAAGGAATTTGTGGACGGCCTGAAGACCGACCTTTTCAGCGAGGAAGTCTTCCTGTTCACGCCCAAGGGCGATATCATTTCCATGCAGCGCGGCTCCACCCCGCTGGACTTCGCCTACCGTATCCACAGCGCTGTGGGCAACAGCTGCACCGGCGCGCGCGTGAACGGCAAGATCGTGCCGCTGGAGACCGAACTGAAGACCGGCGACCGGGTGGAGATCATCACGGGCGGCGGCTCCAAGGGCCCCAGTATGGACTGGCTGAAGATCGTGAAGACCCCGCAGGCCAAGTCCAAGATCCGTCAGTACTTCAAGCGCGAGCTGCGCGGCGAAAACATCCTGCTGGGCAAGGATATGCTGGAGCATGAGGCCAAGCACCGCGGCATCAAGCTTTCGGAATACCTGGTCGAGGAATTCTACGAGCCGATCCTGAAAAAATATCAGTTTGCCGAGATCGAGGATATCTACAGCTCCATCGGCAACGGTGAGATCACCGCGGCCTATGTGGTGGGCCGTCTGATCGAAGAAAAGAACCGCGATAACGACATCCTGCAGGATAAGCCTCTGCCGCCTGAAAAGGTGGATCAGCAGCTGCTGAAGACCATGCATGGCAAGGCCTCCAACGGCATCTATGTGCACGGTCAGAGCGGCATGCTGGTGCGTTTCGCGCACTGCTGCAACCCCGTGCCCGGCGATGACATCGTGGGCTATATCACAAGAGGCCGCGGCGTGACGATCCACAAAGCGGACTGCGTGAACGCGCTGCATACCGAACCCGAGCGCGCCGTGCCGGTCTCCTGGGCGGAGGAAAGCGCGGGCAGCTTCCTGGCGAACATCCAGCTCATCTGCTACGATCACGCGCAGCTGCTGGGTGAGCTGACCAACTATGTGGCGGATCTGGGCCTGCCCATCACGGCCATTTCCGGCAAGATCAACAAGAACAAAACCTGCACCGTGAGCATGTCGCTGCAGGTGCAGAGCCGCGCCCAGCTGGATATCGGGCTTTCCAAGCTGCAAAAGCGCCCCGATGTCATTGAGGCCTACCGCAGCGCCACCTGAACCACGATCAACTGAAGCGAGGGAAACGACATGGCGAACGAGATCCCGGCCTGGAAGCTGGAAAAGCAGAAAATGGTGGAGGGCTTCCGCGAAAAGAACAAAGCCTGTGAAAAAGGTCAGATCGTATTCGCGGGATCTTCCCTGATGGAGATGTTCCCCATCGAGGCATGGGCCGCGGAGCAGGGCGTGACCGCCTATAACCGCGGTGTGGGCGGCTATACCACGCTGGACATGCTGCCCATTATCGATCTGTGCGTGACCGACCTGATGCCGAAAAAACTGTTCATCAATATCGGCACCAACGATCTTTCGGATGCCGCCATCCCGATGGACACGGTGATGGAACGCTACGAACGCATTCTGAGCATCATCGAGGAAAAGGTGCCGGGGGTCAGGATCTATCTGATGGCGTATTATCCCATCAACGAAGAAGCGGCCTCTCCGGAAATGAAAGCAAACCTTGCCGTCCGCACCAACGAGAAGATCAACGAGGCCAACCGCCGCGTGATGCTGCTGGCGGAAAGCAAGCCGAACCGTGTTTACATCGACGTGAACGCGCCGCTCAGGGACGCTTCAGGACGGCTGAAAGCGGAATACACCATCGAAGGCATGCACATTTATCCGGAAGGATACCGCGCGATCTTTCCTGATGTGATGAAGTATGTAAAAGAATAAACGCGCATACAGATGATATGCTCCCCTTGAAGTAGACACTGGAAAAACGCCAAACCAGTGCACTTCAGGGGGAGTTTTATGTCACGGAAAGCAAAATACACAGTCGAACAAAAGGTTCAAGCAGCAGAAAGATATCTAAGAGGTGAAGCGAGCACATCTGAGATAGCAGCAGAAATAGGAATGCCTGCGAGCGGGAAGAAAAGGATTTGGGAGTGGGTAGCAGTATATCGAGAGAACGGCATAGAAGGATTTCACCTAAAGGATGGGAATCGAAGCTATACAGCAGAAGAGAAACAGCAAGCAGTAGAAGACTATCTGCAAGGGAAAGGATCACTCAGCGAAGTCAGCAGAACGTATCATATTCCAAGCATCGAGACACTCAGGCAATGGATAAAGGTGTATAATAGTAACAGAGAACTTCGGGATTACGACCCGAAACCGGAGGTGTATGTTGCTATCCACAATATCTGTCCCCTTTGGTTGAGTGTCTGTCAGCAGGCCTGCATGGCAGTTTGAACTTGCCATCTGAGTGGCTGTTCACTTATCTAACGTTTGAAAGGCTCAAATGGTTTTAGTAACCTGCATATGTTTTCTGCAATATCGTTTTCTTTGTCAATGCTGACAAGATAAATAATCAGGTGTACAATCATTTTTGAAGATTTTTCTGAATTATCGACATGAGAGCTATCTTGTCTCGTCTACATAATCGAAGGAGGTGAGCAACGAATGGAAGTTGTCAAGGATCCGGGCAACGACCGTGACCAGGTGCTGGTTCAGATGGTGAACCAATATCAGGGATTGCTGCTCCGCATGTGTTACATTTACCTACGGGATATGGAACAGGCGAAAGATGCCACACAGGATACTTTCCTCAAAGCATACAAGTCGCTCGATTCTTTCCGTGGGGAATGCAGCGAGAAGACCTGGTTGATCCAGATTGCTATGAACACTTGCCGGGACATGCAGCGTTCCGCCTGGTTTCGTCACCATGATCGGCGTGTTACGCCGGAAGATTTGCCGCAGGCAATGCTACCGCCAGATGACGATGATGATCTCGATGTGATGTGCGATGTTATGCAGCTGCCATCAAAGCTCAAAGAGGTCGTTATGCTGTACTACTGGCAAAACATGAATGTGAATGAGATTGCTCACGCACTGGGCGTCACTCATTCTACTGTATCAACTCGACTAAAGCGCGCCAGAGAGAAACTCCATGACGTGCTGGAGAGGAGGTTAGGTTATGGAAGACTTCAAAGATAAGCAGATCGTCCAGCGTGTAATCGATAACTCCCTGTCCGGCATTCAGGATGATCCTTGGATGGCGCAGCGTGTGCTGAATATGGCGCACGAAACGCAAAGAACAGGAGGAATTGTTGTGAAGAAAAAGCTGTCGATTGGTTTCATTTTGATGATGGCAGTAATGCTTCTGGGGGGCATCGCTCTGGCTGCTACATTGCTTTGGCAGGATGCGGGCGAAAAGGTTGCTCCCATGGAAAGTGAGAATGGTTACTACGACACTTGGAACACAGAAGCAAAGATTAAGCTGATTAAGGCGCTTTATGATCTCGGCGAGTTGAAGGACAATCCTGATGCAGAAAGAGTGCTGAACAGCACAGATATGCCTGATGCTGAGAAAAACGCTCTTTGTGACAAGATTATGTGCGCCTACGTGAACGGCTCGCCTGATACGGTTACCCTGCTGTCCATTCTGGAGAAGCTTCATGGCGATATGAACACCTGGTCTATGGAGGACAAGGTTTGGTACAACAACCTGCTGAATGCCAACAATATGCTGTCTGCAGAGGATACCAACTATGTGCTTCCCGAAACCGGCGAATTTACGCAGGGACAGGCTGTAGACGCCGCAAAGTCTTTTCTGATCAGTAAAGGAGCCGAGAACCTGGATAAAGCACAGATCGAGGCAACCATGTATGAAGAATCTGATGACCAGTTCTATGGCGAAACTCAGGTTAGCAAAAAGGGACGTCGTGTGTGGAGCGTTGTCTTCCATCTGGAAGAAGAAGGCCTGCCTTATGGCGGCACCTGTCATGTGGACATTGCAACAGATGGCAGCGTGATTGCTTACAGCCTTCCCGCACTTGTTCCGATGTACATGACGGGTACTCTCCCTGATGCCACTGCGATTTCCGAAGAACAGGCTGTGGAAATTGGTACGAACGCTATGAGCGGACAACTGGATGTTCCTAAGGAAAAGCTGGCTGATGCTAAGGCTTTCTACGGGTATATCAATCTGGCCGATGAAGAAGTTGCACATGCACAGTTTGGCGCACATGTATGGCTGATCAATACGGATCAGTATTATGTGCTGGTGAGCCCTTCTGGCGATGTGATCTTTGCTGGCAACCATGATGTGATTAAGTGATCAAATGATTGGAGCGCTTGCCTTTCGGGGCAGGCGCTCTTTTCATTTTCAGCTTTTCCTGATATTCTTCTCTAAAAAGGTAGACAAAACGGAAAACAATGCGTCTAACTTTGTGAAAGGAGGTGAGCAGCAATGGAGTTGGTGAAGGGCCCGACTTACTCCCATGAAGAAATGCTGGCACACATGGTGGCAGAATATGAAGTGATATTGCTGCGCACATGTTACATGTACCTCCACGACAAGGCGCTTGCAGAGGATGCAACCCAGGAAACCTTCCTGAAGGCATATAAAGCACTTGATTCCTTCCGTGGAGAGAGCAGCGAGAAGACCTGGCTCATGCGGATTGCCATGAACACATGCCGGGATATGAAACGCAGCGCCTGGTTCCGGTATATGGATCGCAGCGTGGAGATTGAACGCTTACCGCTAAGGGCGACGGCATGGTGATGACTCCGGTTTGGGTGCTTAGCTACCTGACCGATGAAGGCGAGCAGCAGGGCTACGAGTGCTAGGCAGTGTTCGATGCAATTGATGGAAAGCTGATCGATGCTGTCTTCAACTGATCCCATTCTCGCTGGATAACAGCAACCCCGCCCCGTCGTTCATCGGCGGGGCTTTACCAATTATGCGCTGGTAAGTCCTTTTGGAGATGTGATCGTTACTGGCGGCTATCCTCGCTTTCCGCTGCAAAAGAAAAAGCAGCTATGATCTTAAAGGTTTTACCCTTCAAGCCATAACTGCTTGAGGTTGCTGTGTTTTCAACAGCTCCTGTAAAGGAGGGGTAAACCTTCCTTTACATAATAACTTGTGTTCGGAAGTCCGTTTTCCATTGCCCTCATCGTTCAGCTGCCGACCCATTCGCGCGCTGCTGAACGCTTCTTCTTGCTTTACAAAAACCGGCCCTTGCGCTAAAATAGGGTAAAAAGAAAGCCCCGAAGGGCTTTCTTTATGCGGTTGACCGGTTTATCAGTGCTTGCGTCCTTCGCCGGCCTTGGCGATCTTCAGCAGCTGCGGGCCGACCGCGAGCGCGATCACGATGCAGATGGCCGTTTCAGGCACCAGATACAGGCCGTTGTAACCGAGGGAGTAGGCCAGCGCGGACTGTCCTTCGGGAGCGTACTCGGCAAAGAAGATAACACCGGCAGTCACCGCGCAGACAGCACGTCCCAGCGCGCCGATGACACAGCCGATCGGCAGGCTGACGCGGACGGGAACCTTCTTCAGGATGACGGGCGCGAGGCCGCACAGACCGATCAGCGCGAAGGCCAGCAGATAGTCCATCACGCCTTCAACGGGCGTGAGCATCCAGAAACCATCCTGCATCCACTGCAGGAAGCCGTAGGCCAGACCCACGAACATGCCGGGGCCGACGCCGTAGGCAAAGGAGAAGATGAAGATGGGCAGCATGGAGGCAGGCGTGATGCTGCCGCCCTGCGGCATCTTATACAGACGGATGAAAGAAAGCACGAAGGCCAGCGCGATGGTGATGGCGGCGTTCGCCAGCATACGGGTGGTCCACTTGGTGCGGCTGCCGCGGATGACCAGCAGCACAACGCCGATGACGACCAGCGCGGCCAGAATGCCCCAGATGGTGGGGGAGACTTCCGCCAACTTGCTGAAAATGGTCTTGGTCGCCGGTGCGGCTTCTTCTACCACTTCCTCAACGGCTTCCGTTACGGTTTCGACCGCGTCCGCGGCCAGGTTCTCTCCCTCAGCGAAGGCTGAAAAAAGACCGAACATAGAAATACCTCCTGCATCCCTGATAAAATTAAAGCCCGCATGAACATCATGCGGGAAACAGGCGCGCACGGCATTGGAGTGCCGCGCACCGCTTCCCTCCGGTAGGATTGCCTACACAGGTTCCAAGGGACTCTCTCAGCCGCGTTTCGCGGCACCCCCAGCGGATGCAACTGCATTATAGCATAATCAAATCACTTGTCAAGGAGACGATCATTATGGAACACCACTTTTTCGCCTATGTGAGCCGCATGCGCTACATCCAGCGCTGGAGCCTCATGCGCAACACCGAAAAGGAAAATGATATGGAGCATTCCCTGCAGACTGCCATGGTCGCGCACGCGATCGCCGTCATCGGCAACAGCCGCTACGGCCGTGATTATGACGCGGAGCATGTTATGGCGCTCGGCATCTATCATGATGTCTGCGAGGTCATCACCGGCGATATGCCCACGCCCATCAAGCACAACAATCCCGCCATCCGCAGCGAGTATAACAAGCTCGAGGATGAGGCGGCCGATCGTCTGCTCAGCATGCTGCCGCAGGATGTACGGGAATCCTACCGTCCCCTGATCGCGCAGGAGAGCGACACGCCGGAGCGCAGGCTGGTCAAGGCGGCAGATAAGATCTGCGCCTACATCAAGTGTCTGGAGGAGAAGAAGGCCGGCAATACAGAGTTTGAGACCGCCCGCAAGACCATCAAACGCTCCATCGATGCCATCGATCTGCCCGAAGTGCAGGATTTCATGAGCGAATGTGTCCCCGGCTTCGCGCTTTCTCTTGATGAGATCAGCGAGTGAGGGGCACTCGCCGTCGGCTCGTGCTTTTGGGTAACGGGGGAAGAGACCGAGCAAAGAGGACGAGGGATAACGGAAAATCCTGTGTTGCCTGATTGCCGGATGATCGAATTCAGGAAAAGGGAAAAAAATACGAAAAAAGAATATACAGGCTGTCTGTTATTTTGATGACGGATGGGGTATAATCGAAAGGGAGATCCGGAGGAAGTAACGGATCGGTATGTCGTTTCAAAACATTAAAACTGTTGATTTGATAAAGGAGAACTTTGCCATGGAAAAGATCACACTCGCACAGGTCGCCAAGATGCTGGATCATTCCACGCTCCAGCCTTATCTCACCGAGGATGATATTAAAAAGGGCTGCGATATCGCGCTGCAGTATAACACCGCCACCGTCTGCGCCCGTCCTGCCGATATGCCCATCGTGGTCAATTGCCTCAAGGGCAGCACTGTGCTTCCCTGCACGGTCATCGGCTTCCCGCACGGCAATCATCAGCCTGATGTCAAGGTCTTTGAAGCGAAGCGCGCTCTGGAAGACGGCTGTCAGGAGCTGGACATGGTCCTCAACATCGGCAAGATGATCAAGGGCGATTACGCTTATGTTCAGGATGAGATCGCGCAGCTGGCGGAAGCCGCGCATCAGGGCGATGCCATCCTCAAGGTCATTCTGGAGACCTGCTTCCTCTCCGATGAGCAGATCGTTGAAGCCTGCAAACTCAGCGAGAAGGCGGGCGCCGATTTTGTGAAGACCTCCACGGGCTACGGCAGCGCCGGCGCCAAGGTGCATCATGTCAAGCTGATGCGTGACAGCGTTTCCTCTGCCGTGCGTGTCAAGGCATCCGGCGGCATCCGCAATCTGGACGCGGTGCTGGGCTGCCGTCTGGCCGGCGCCAGCCGCTGCGGTGTCAGCGCCACCAAGGCCATCATGGAAGAAGCCATGAAGCGCGACAGCGAGGGCGGCATCTGGATGCCCGAATCTCTCGATATCGTCTTGGAAGGCGGTTATTGATCCGCTTATTTGCCGGGGAAGGGCTCTTCTCCGGCTTTTTCTTCATTCTGTTCCCGTACAGCGTTTCTTCTCTTCAGATCCCTTTCGTATAGGGTCCATTCGGCGCTTTTCTATCCTGACGCATAAAGAAGGCATATCATGAGCAATCCTTGTCTCATCATTTCGGGCGGGGCTTACAGCCCCTTGCCGGCGGGTTTTCCTTCCGGTCTTTTCACCATCGCGTGTGACCGGGGCTTTCGCCACGCGCGGCGCATGGGTGTCACGCCGGATCTCATTCTCGGCGATTTTGATTCTGCCGAACGCCCCCATACCGATATTCCCGTCCTGCAGTATCCCATCGAGAAGGATGATACCGATACCATGCTGGCGGTGCGTTACGCGCTTTCCCGGCATTATGATGAACTGCACATCGCCTGCGCCATGGGCGGCAGGCTGGATCATGCCTTCGCCAATATCCAGACAGCCGCTTTCGCGGCGAAGAACGGCGCGGTCTGCCATCTGTACGGTGAAACGGAGAATATCACCGTGTTTTCGGGCCGTGAAATGCGCTTCCCAAGGGAAGAAGGCCGTTCGCTGGCCGTGTTTTCCCTGTCGGATCGCTGCTTCCCGGTCTCTCTTCGCGGCACCTTGTATCAGGCGGAGGGGATCGAACTGACCGGTCATTTCCCGCTGGGCATGAGCAATGAATGGGCAGCGGAGTAGGCGGTCATCCGGTGCGGAGAAGGCATCCTGATGGTCATGCGTTCTGTTTCCGCGCATGACCGACATCTGCAGGATCTGACCGCGGGGGAAAAGAAGAACCGGTTATGAAAACATACATCCCCAACTATTACGCCGCTTTTCATTGCATCGCGGATCGGTGCCGTCACAGCTGCTGCAGGGGCTGGGAGATCATGATCGATGATGCCGCGCTGTCGCTGTATCACGATCTGGAGGGTGAGCTTGGCGAAAAGCTCCGCCGGAATATCACAGAAAATGAAGATGGGGCAAGCTTCCGTCTGGACGCGGAGGAACGCTGCCCCTTCCTGCAGCCTGATGGTCTGTGCGAACTCATCTGCAAGGGCGGAGAGGCGCTCCTTTGCGATATCTGCGCCCTGCATCCCCGGTATTTCAATGAACTGCCCACCCGGGATGAATGCGGGCTTGGCTTCAGCTGCGAGGAAGCCTGCCGTGTCATCCTGTCTTCCGAAGCGCCCATAGCCCTGATCCCTTCCGAAGCTCCTGATGAACTGTCTGATGATGGCTTTGATGATGGCTTTGATGAAGGCTTTGATGATGGCTTTGATGAAGGCTTTGATGAAGGCTTTGATGAGGGCTTTGATGAGGGCTTTGATGAGGGCTTTGATGAAGACGGTGATGAAGACCTCAATGAAGATCCCGGTGAGGCTCTGACCGAAGCCGATGAAACGGATCCGGAGGAGCAGGAATTCCTTCTCCTTCGTCAGGCTGTTCTGTCCCTTGTTCAGGACCGCGCGCTCTCTTTTGATCAGCGGCTGCTTTTGCTGCAGGAGCGATACATGCTTCCTCCGGCCCCGACTTTCGCGCGCGCGGCGGCTCTGCTCCTGCCGCTTGAGCATCTGGAGGCGGATTGGGCTGCTGACCTTGAAGCGCTGTCAATGCTCCGGGATGCGGATCCCGCGCCGCTTCAGCCGTTTGATAACGCTTTTGAGCAGTTTACGTCCGGCCTGATCTATCGCCATTTCCAGCGTGTGTTCGATGGGGAAGACCTCCGTGCCGTTCTCGCGTTCGTCGTCTTCTCCGTACAGGCGGTCCGTCTGCTGTCCCTCCTCACGGCGCGGCGGCAGGGCGCGCTCACCTTTGAGGATCTGTGCGATCTTGTCCGCCGGTATTCTTCCGAGATCGAATACTCGGATGAAAATGTCGACCGGCTGATCGATGCGCTGTCGGAAGAACTGCCCTGATCCCTGACGAAGTCCGGTTCCCGCGCGGTCTTTTACGCGGTGATTTATTTATTGCAACAAAAAAGAGCATTTTCATGCCCTTCTTTTACAGTGCCATCTTACCACATTTCCATGTGACCTGCAATCGACATTTGTGAACCTTTCAGAACCTTTTGTGACCTTCATTGTACCTTTCGTGATCTCGAATGAACTGATTTAACAATTTCGTAATCATTATCCTGCCGGGCCGCTGCGCGCGGCCTGTTTTTGTTTGTCATCCTGCTTTGTCTTTATCCCGTTTCTCAGGGCGCCGGTCTGCGCCGCGGAGCGTGCCATGTATAAAATATACATAAACCGGCGTGATTTATACATTGCGATCCTGTCCTGTTCCATCGCCGCGCGGATGTGGAAATTCCGGCGTTTTTCATGGCTTCCATGCGCATAGAACAGACAGGAGCACGCGCTGCGTTCTTTTTGTCTTCTGTGTGCCCGATACTTGACAAATGAAAGAATATGCATATAATACAGAACGTAATCTTATTAAGGAGGCATTTATTGCTATGAAGAAGATCGCTTATGTTGTGATCGCTCTGGTCGTTGCCGCCGTTGTTTTCACCGGCTGCGTCGCTCCCGGCTGGATCACCGGCAAGAATCTGTTCGACAAGAAGGTCGAAGAAGTTAAGGATACTGTTGACGAAGTTATCGAGGAAGCCGAGAAAGCGGCTGAAGAAGTCGTCGAAGAAGTAAAGGAAACCATCGAAGGCGCTTCCGGCAATTCCGGCAGCTCCATGGATGACGTCAAGAACGCCGGCAAGCTGGTCATGGCCACCAGCCCCGATTTCCCTCCCTTTGAGGAACTGCAGCCCAACGGTGATATCATCGGTATCGAAGTGGACATCCTGAAGGCGATCGCCGCCCAGCTGGGTGTTGAACTCGAGATCGTTTCCATGGATTTCGAACTCGTTGTTCCCGGCATTGAAGCCGGCAAGTTCGATGTCGGCGTTTCCGGTATCACCATCACCGAAAAGCGTCTGCAGAGCGCGCTGTTCACCCAGCCCTACTGCCTGGCCGCGCAGGCCATCGTTGTTGTCGAAGGCAGCCCCATCACTTGCAAGGCTGATCTGGAAGGCAAGAAGGTCTCTGTGCAGACCGGTACCACCGCTGAATCCTACACCATGGATAACGGCTACAATGTTCTCGCTTTCGCTGCCAACAGCGACGCCGAAATGGCACTCGTGAACGGCAAGGTGGATGCCTGGGTCATCGATGACCTGACTGCCGCCGAAATGGTCGCCGCTTACAACGAGACTGCTGATGTACAGCTGGTCATCCTGTCCGAAGCCATGACCACCGAGCCTTACGGCTTCGCCTTCAATCTGGAAAGCGAAGAACTGGTCGAGGCTGTCAACGCCATTCTGGATGAAATGCTCAAGAACGGCACCATCGCGGAGATCTTCGCTGCGTATGACGCTCCCTATACCTCTCCCATTGCGGAATAATCCCTTTTAAAAAATGTACGGGATAACGCGCTGCATTATCCCGTATTTTCATTTCTGTACGAAATCACCGTGTGGATATTTTTCCACACGGTCTTTCGGCAGATAAAGCCCCTCTGTGAATACCCGAAGGAGGACCGTGGCATGAACCTTGCCCGCAAGCAAAAACTTACCATTCTGTTGATCACTGTCCTGTTGCTGTTTACAGCGGCCTTTTCCGCTTACGCGGAGGACGGCGCGGCGGTTCAGGCTGTCGCTGTCGCCTCTGTGGAGGAGGTCAAGGGCATCGGTGACACCGTGTCGCTCACGGTCACAGTGACCAATACGGCTGATACGGATATGACCGGCAGCGTGATGCTGCTCTATAAGACCGCTGATGATCCGGAACCCGTCACCGAGTTTGGTGAAAACGGCGTTGCGGCCCTGAAGGCCGGGGAGGAGATCTCTGTTACTGTCGAAAAGACATACGAGTTCCCCAATAAATCCGCCAAGGGCTTTACCTTCCTTCTGCGCACGCTCGCGGAGGATGGTTCTCAGGTCGGCAAGGATCAGAAGGTCACGGCCAAGGTCAAGTACGCGGGCACCGGTATCCGCGGCTGGCTGGATAAACTGAACGAAACGTTTATCTACAGCGGCTATTACACCATGATGCTGGACGGCTTTGGCAACACCCTGCTCATCACCGCCCTCGCGCTCATCATCGGTGTGGCCATCGGCGCGCTGATCGCCATCATCAAGTATTTCGCGGAGGATGTCACCGCGCTCAAGCCTTTGTCATGGCTGTGCGATCTGTATACCACTGTGGTGCGCGGCGTGCCGATGGTCGTGCTGCTGCTCATCTTCTATTTCATCATCATGGCTTCGGCGGATGGCGTTACCGTTGCCTTCATCGCCTTTGGTATCAACTCCGGCGCCTACATGGCGGAGCTGATCCGCAGCGGTCTCAATGCCGTGGATAAGGGGCAGATGGAAGCCGGCCGCAGTCTGGGCATGAGCAAGCTGCAGGCCATGCGCAGGATCATCCTGCCGCAGGCGCTGCGCTATGTGCTGCCCGCCATCGGCAACGAGCTTATCGCCCTGCTGAAGGAAACATCCGTAGCCGGTTATGTCGCCGTTGTCGATCTTACCCGCGCCGGCAACCTTGTCCGCAATAACACCTATGATGCCATCAACCCGCTGCTGATCGTGGCGGTCGTCTATCTGATCCTGGTCATTGTGCTCACCCAGCTGCTGGGTGCCTTTGAAAGGAGGCTGAAGAAGAGTGATAACCGTTGAGAATCTGACCAAGAGCTTCAAGGACCTGCAGGTCCTCAAGGGCATCAGCACCACCATCAACAAGGGAGATGTGGTCTGTGTCATCGGGCCCTCCGGCGGCGGCAAGAGCACCTTCCTGCGCTGCCTCAATCTGCTTGAAAAGCCCACCGGCGGCAAGATCATCTTCGAAGGGGATGACCTGACCGATAAGAAGGTGGATCTGAACCGTCACCGCCAGAAGATGGGCATGGTGTTCCAGCAGTTCAATCTTTTCCCGCATATGAGTGTGCTCAAGAACCTCACCATCGCTCCCATGATGCTGAAAAAGATGTCCAGAGAGGATGCCGAGGCCAAGGCGCTTCAGCTGCTGGAGGATATGAACGTGGATGGCCTTCTTGTTGCCTATGACGGGACGACATGGCAGGCCGGAGACCTTGCACAGCGGTATCAACTGGAATGGAAGAAATAAACAATTCCGGGAGGAGATCAAGGATGAATAATCAGAAAAGGATGCCCGCGTATGCAATTCTGGCGATCATTTCGCTGGTGGCTGCGCTGGTGCTGGCTGTGACCAATGCTTTCACCGCGGGTCCGATCGAGGAGCACCGCATGGCTGCGCTCGTGGCGGCTTACGGTGAGGTCATGCCCGTGGATGAGGGCGGCAAGTATGTGGATATCACTGCTGACGCTGCCGGTTATGACGTGCAGTCCCTGTACCGCGCAGAGGATGCGAGCGGCAATACCATCGGCTATTGCGTGACCGCGTCCAAGAAGGGTTATGGCGGCCCCGTGGCTGTGACCCTGGGCGTGGACAACAGCGGCCTGGTGACCGGCTGCGTGGTGGGCGACACCTCCTTTGCCGAGAGTGCCGGTTTCGGTACCCGCGCGCTGGAGCCTGCCTTCCGCGAGCAGTTTGAAGGTCTGGATGCGGTCAATGGCGGCACCATCGAAAAGCTGTCCGGCGCGGATCAGGAAAAGCTGATCGTACTGCCAAACGAATAATCTGTGATTCAGGAGACG
>CALCTW010000130.1 GCA_937907055.1 uncultured Clostridia bacterium
GACCTATGATAAAACTGAACTGACAGAAGAAGGCTTCATCGCGAGCGCGCTGCAGACCGGCGACACGCATGTCTTCACCGTTGTGATGACGGAAGACAGCACGATCACCAATGTGGGCACGAAGGCCAATGTGATTGCGACCGTGGACGGTGTGGCTGTGACGACCGGCGAAGGTAACAAGGTAGGCAACTACCTGGTGACCATCGTGGACGGCACACTGACCATTGAACCCAAGGAAGTCACGATCACTGCGGCGACCGACAGCAAGATCTATGACGCGACTGCCCTGACCAACGGCGGATTCGAAGCGACCGATCTGGAAGACACGGACGAGCACGAGTTCACTGTTGTGATGACCGATAACAGCACAATCACTGACTTCGGTACAGCAGCCAATGTGATCGCGACTGTCGATGGCGTTGAAGTTGAGACCGGTATCCAGAAACTCGTAGGCAACTACCTGGTCACCACCGAAGAAGGCACACTGTCGATCCTCCGCAAGGAAGTGACGATTACTGCCAAGGATGCGACCAAGCCTTATGACGGTACGGAACTGACTGAAGAAGGCTTCACGGCGACCGCGCTTGAAGCGACGGACGAACACGTCTTCACTGTTGTCATGACGGAAGACAGCACGATCACCGAAGTCGGCACTGCAGCCAATGTGATCGCGACTGTGGATGATGTGGCAATCGCCACCGGTGTCCAGACCATCGTGGGTAACTATCTGGTCACGACTGTGGACGGTGAACTTGAGATCACGAAGACGGCGATTGTCCTGACCGTGACCGCGAACAGCAATACCTGGGACTATGACAGCCTGACCCATCAGGACGGCGGTTACACCGTGACCTACGGTGATGAGACCTATACTGTGAACGCGGGTGAGAGCGCTGTGCTCTCCACCGGTGATACAGTAACGGCTGAGATCACCCTGGCTGTGACCAACGTGTCTGATACGGAGGAAGGCAACAACGAGATCGTGACCTTGAAGGTCGAAAACGATGGCGTGGATCATAAGGCACAGTATGAGACCATTACAGAAGTGCCCGGCACGCTCACCATCCTGCCCATCGGTGTGAATGTGACGATCACAGAACACAGCGGTGAAGCGGATTATGACGGCACCACCCATACCGTGACCGGATACGATTTCGCTGCGGACAATGACCTCTATACAGAGAATGACTTTACCTTTACCGGTGAAGACCGGATCTCCGGCGTCCACGCGGATACCTATGAGATGCAGCTGAAGCCTTCTGACTTCACCAACATTAATGGCAATTTCGATCCCGTGGTCTTCACCATCGAGGATGGCGAGCTTGTCATCCATCCCATCCCTGTCACCGTGACTGTGGCCGGTCTTGAAAAGACCTTTGCCTATGACGGAACAGAAAAGACTGTGACCGGTTACGAAACCGTGAGCATCTCTTCTGACCTGTACACGGCAGAGGATTACACGCTGGCTGACGGCGCTGAAGCTTCTGTTTCCGCGATCCTGGTCGGTGAATATCCGATGGGTCTGACGGAAGATTCCTTCGTGAATCTGAACTCCGACTTTACCGATGTTACCTTTATCGTGACCGATGGTATCCTGCGGATCGAAGGCGAAAAGGTCGAGGTCGCGAAGACCGAAGTATCTGTACCGCCCGAGATCGGTTACCTGAACGGTACGGATATCACCTTCGAGATCACGGTCAAGAACATCACGGATCACGATCAGCTGAATGTTGAAGTGACAGATCCTTCTGCCATTCTCCAGCCTGCCGCGGGCATCACCGTGAGCAGCGACGGACACAAGGCTGTGATCGGCGTTGTTCCGTCCGGTGAGACGGTAACGGTGACCGCCATCCACAACATCGTGGATCTGGAGATCATCCGCGCTTATTACAGGAACCTGTCCACTGTTGTAACGGAAGAACGTGAATATCCGGCTGACGCGGTGGAATCCAAACTTGAGCCTCTGGATATGACCCTGACGGTGATCGTCACCGATGACGTCGCTGATCAGACCTATCCCGAGCTGGGCGAGGAGATCAACTACACCCTCTTCGTGAAGAATGAAGGCAATGTTACCTATTACGACATCGTGGTCAAGGACGATCAGACCGGCTTTGAGACCGTCATCGATGTCCTGAAGCCCGGTGAGTCGATGACCTTCTATCCCGATGCCTACATCGTGACGGAAGAAGACATCCGCAACAAGCTGACGATCGAAAAGGCCACGGCTGTCGCGGCTGATTTGGATCCTGAGTATCCCGGCAAGATCCCCATGGGTGAAGGTCAGGATATCGTTGCGGTGGCAGAACCTGTCTCTGATGTAAAGATCACCATCGCGATCACCAACGCGCCGCAGAACCGTGTCAGCTTCGACGCGGATGAGCGGATCTACTATCGCATTACGGTGATCAATACCGGTAACCAGACATTGAACGATGCTGTGATCAAGACACAGCTCAACAACATTAACGGTGTTCGTGTTGAAGGCATCGATGCCACCGTGAAGGGCAATACCATCACCCTGAACGAAGGCCTCCTGCCCACACAGCAGATCACGATCAATTGCGGTTATACTGTTCTTGAAAAGGATCTGGGCACCGAAGGTGAGAATGGCCGTGTGAACAACAACGCCACCATCACCGCGACCACACTTGTTCCCGCGGAAGTCACCGCGTCCAGCAACACCGTGACCGCGAAGACCCGTATCCTCCTGACTGTGACTGCGCTTGACAGCCTGCAGAATGTGTGGACCGGCGAAGAATTCGGCGGTATCGGTGCTGTAGCGGAAACGCTCGCCGAAAGCGATATCCTGAGCGACGTGACCGTGACCGGTACGGCGACGGACATCAACTTCTATGAAGATCTGCTCGTCCCGTCCGATGCGGTTATCCTGGATGCTGAAGACAATGATGTGACCGATCACTACCATATCGTTTATGAGAATGGTGATCTGGAGATCATCCCGCCGCATTATCAGCTCATCATCCGTTACTGGATCGAGACGATCGGCGGCAAGACCGCGGCGGAGACTTATGTCCGCGACTACAACGAAACCATGATCTTCGCGGTCCGTTCTCCCTTCGTGCCGGGTTATACGCCGGATGTGGAGACGGTGAACGGCATGATCATGAGTGACCTTGTGATCGATGTGGTCTACCATGTGAACACCTACACCCTGACTGTCCACTATGTGGATGTCAACGGCGAACAGCTTGCGGATGATGTGGTGAATACCCTGACTGCGGGCAGCAGCTACAATGTCACTTCTCCTGTCATCGACGGTTATCAGACGAATATGACTGAGGTGACCGGTGTCATGCCCGGTTCCAATGTTGAAGTGACGGTCGTCTACCTCAAGAAGGACGAACCCAGACAGCCCATCTATACCACGATCGAGGACTACAATGTGCCTCGCGGTATCGGCGGCGGCGGATGCAGCCTGGGTGAAATGTTCGATTGATCCTTTGCGTCTCTCTGTATCCCGTGCTCCTGAAGCCGGGATACAGAGAGCGCGAAAAAACAGGGGCTGCTTTCATCATCCTGATGAAGTGCCCCCGTCCCGGTTTCCTATTGTTTTCAATGACAAGGAAGAAGACAGAACTTTGATCACAGGGAATGTGCATTTCTGTCCGTCTCCTTGCGGAGGTATGAATGATGAAGAACAGAGCCTTGGCGATGCTCCTGTCCATGGTCATGATCGTATGCCTGATGATGCCTTCCGTGCTGGCGGAGGAAAACGTCATCCGGCATTCTCTGGCTGAACTTTATGATTTTGATTCGCTGACTGTCGGTACATCCACCGCTTTCACGGGGAACTTTATGAATTCCCTGTTCGGCAATAACGGTGTTGATCTGGACGTGCGTGAGCTGATCCACGCCTACAGCCCTGTGCAATGGGTGAACGACGCGGGCACGTATGAGATCGATCCGGCTGTTGTCAGCAACCTGATCGTGAGCGACGATGAGAACGGAAATCGAACCTTCCGTATCTTCCTGTACAGTGACCTGTATTATTCGGACGGCACACGGATCACGGCGGCAGATTATGTCTTTTCTGTTCTCCTTTCTGTCTCCGATGAGGTCGCGGCGATCGGCGGTGTCAATCCCGATCTTTCCTACATCATGGGCATGGATGCCTATCTGGCCGGTGAAGCGGATACCATCAGCGGCCTGCGTCTGCTGAGTGAGAACGCGTTCGCGATCACGGTCAATGCCGACGCGCTGCCCAATTTCTATGAACTCAGTCTGCTCGATTTCAAGCCTTTCCCGTCCTATGTGATCGCGCCCGGATGCGTTGCCGCGGATCAGGGGAACGGTGCTTTCCTCCGGGATGGAGAGGTGCCGTTTTCCGCTGAAATGCTGCAAAAGACCCTGCTTGACCCTGTGACCGGTTATGTCAGCCATCCTTCTGTGATGAGCGGCGCTTACGTGCTCACCTCTTATGATGGCGAAACCTGTGAATTTGAGCTCAATCCCTGCTACAAGGGCGATGCCGAAGGCCGGAAGCCGGCCATTTCCCGCCTGATGTATAAAACCATCCCGACGGATCGGATCGTGGAAGCGCTGGAAACAGGTGAGATCGGTCTGATTAACAAGCTCTCCACGATGGAGGCGATCGATGACGCGCTGGCACTGGTTGGCGGCGGTACTTATCGCATGAGCAGCTATCCCCGTTCCGGCGGCAGCTTCATCTCCTTCAGCTGTGAGCACATCGCCATGAACGATGAGAATGTCCGTAAGGCGATCGCCTGGTCCTTTGATAAGGATACAGCCGTAGCATCCTACGTGGGTGATATGGGTATTCGCGTGGATGGTTATTACGGCGCGGGTCAGTGGATGCTGATCAAAATGCTTCAGGGCGCCGCGGAAGGATCCGCTGATGAAGACGCTGTGCAGGAAGACGCGGATGTGCTGAGCATGGACGCGATCCCGGTCTATAATCCTGATGCCCGCGCGGCTGCTGCCATGCTGGATGAAAGCGGCTGGAATCTGGATCTGAACGGCAGAAAATATGCCGCCGGAAATAACAGCGTACGCTGCAAGGCGTTTGACCGTCAGCAGCTGGAGGCGGATGGTTTGCTGGAAGCCGCGCTTCAGCAGGGCGGCATTGAAATGGATTTGAACGGCTCTGCCGTGGTATTGATCCCGCTTCAGCTCCGGATGTATTATCCCGAAGGCAATACCATTGCGGATTGTCTTCAGGAAACGCTGGTGCAGCCGCTTTCCGCGGTCGGTATCCGGCTGGATGTGCAGCCCGTTCCGTATCAGCAGCTGCTGCAGATGTATTACCGCAATGAAGAACGCGACTGTGATATGATCTATCTGGCCACGAACTTCATGACCAATTTTGACCTGACCTACACATTCTCCACGGAAGAAGCGTACCAGAAGGTCTACAACACTTCCGGTATTCTGGATGAGGAATTGTATCAGGCTGCCCGGGATCTGATCCGTACCGAGCCGGGTGATACAGACACCTACTGTCAGAAATGGCTCACTTTCCAGATCCTCTATCAGGAGAAGGTGCCCGGCATTTTTGTCTACTCCAATGTTTATCTGGATGTATACACCTACGCGCTGAATGATTACGATATCAATAACAACATTACCTGGAGCCACGCCATTCTGAACGCGTATATGGGTGACCCGCTGGGTGAATAATATCCGTTCATTCATCACAACAGCCTGCCGCGGAAACGCGGCAGGCTGTTGTTTATTTATGTATTGCTTATTCTATTCCGCACAGATCGCGGATGATCTTTCCGGTCATCAGCATTCCGGCTACCGGCGGCACGAAGGAAACACTTGCCGGGGGATGCCGTCCGTTTTCTTCGCCCACACATACATGCGCGGGCGTTTCCCGTGAATAGACCACATTCAGCCGATGGATTCCGTTATCGCGGCATAACTTGCGCATCACCTTGGCCAGAGGACATACCTCGGTCTTCGTTATGTCGGTCACTTCCAGCATCTCCGGGTGCAGTTTGTTGCCGGTCCCCAGCGCGCAGATCACCGGGACACCGGCTTCCTTTGCGGTCCGGATGATGAGCATCTTGCTTTTTACGGTATCGATGCAGTCGGCGACGTAATCATAATCGCTGAAGGGAAAATCTCCTGCGGTGCTTTCATCATAGAAAACAGCGTGTACCCGTACTTCGGTCCGCGGCAGAATATCACGGATCCTTTCCGCCATTACTTCAGCCTTGCCCCGGCCTACTGTGCTCTGCAGCGCGATCAACTGACGGTTGATGTTGCTGACGGAGATGTTGTCAGCATCAAACAGATCGATATGTCCGATGCCGGCGCGTGCCAGTCCTTCGGCACAATAACCGCCGACACCGCCGACGCCGAAGACCGCAACGCGGGCATTCTTCAGTTTCTGTATAGCTTCTTCTCCGAGAAGCGCCTGAGTCCGGATCAATTCTTCCATTTTTATTTTCCTGTATCCTTTTTTATCAGGGTCATGCAGTCCCGTTTCCCGCGCGGCTATCCGTGTGGATGACCGTGGCTGAAGACATCTGATTCGCGGTATTATGAACGGGGATCCTTTTCCTGATCGTTTTCCTGTTTGCGCGCGCCCCAGGTCCACACCAGCGCGGCTGTCAGCAGACACACTTTCGCGGCCTCCTGTTCGCGCAGGGCAGCGGCACAGGCGCGCGCCGTAGCGCCGCTGGTACGCACGTCATCCAGCAGCAGGATCCTTTTTCCCCGAACACCCTCATTTGCCGAAAAAGCCTTTTCCACATTGGCGGCACGGTCGCTGTGCTTCAGGCTGCTCTGGGCTTTGGTAGCACGCAGGCGGGTCAGAAATGTTTCATTGACCGGGATCCCCGTGCGCTGAGAAACGCGCCGGGCCAGCAGGGCAGACTGGTTATAACCGCGCTCCCTTTTTCTGTACCGGTGCAGCGGTACCGGAATGATCATGTCAAATTCCCGGTCCATCAGGGAATCGGCCATCTTCTCTGCCAATAGATCGGCAGCGCGCTCCTCATGCCCGAATTTCAGAAGATGGACCAGCTCGCGTACCGGACCGACATAGCGGTAGGGCGCGTACATCCGATCGATCCCTGCCATTCCGCCTTCCGCGCAGAAGGGGCAGGGCTTATTCGCGGGCACATAGCTCAGGCAGATATCGCAGCTTTCCGGCGGTACAGTCAGCTCGGCCAGTTTGTTCCGGCAGACATCGCAAATGCCGTCCGCGCTGTCCGGACGGGGGATCGAGCATGCCATGCAGCGCCCGCGCGGAAAAAACAGATCAAGGATCACCCCATCTGGTCAAAATCCTCCAGTCGCAGTCTCAGCGCCGTGTAGCGCAGAATGATATGGTCATTGTTTACCATCTCGGCGATCGCGGCCTCGTTACCCACCAGCACGACCAGTTGTTTGGCACGGGTCAGCGCGGTATAGAACAGGTTGCGGGTCAGCAGCATTTTAGGTCCGCCCACCACGGGGATGACCACACAGGGGAATTCACTGCCCTGGCTCTTATGGATGGACAGGCAGTAAGCCAGATCCAGTTCCTCCAGCGCGGCGTATTCATATTCCACACGGCGCTCGTCATCATACAACACGGTCAGGCAATGATTTTCGCTGTCCACATCCAGAATATATCCGATATCGCCGTTGAATACGCCTTTTCCCTCTTCGCCGGAAGCGGTGATCCATTCGATCTCGTAGTCATTCTTGATATGCATCACCTTATCGCCCTTGCGGAAGGTGATATCGTTGTAGATCAGTTCCCGTTTTCCGGCGGTGCGGGGGTTCAGCGCGTCCTGCAGCAGTTTGTTCAGCTGATAGACGCCGCAGGTGCCTTTTTTTGTGGGAGCGAGCACCTGTATATCCCGCACGCCGTTATCTGTTTTCAGAAAACGCGGCAGTCTGGCGGCGCACAGACTCAGGATGCTGTCAGCAGCGGACGGCACATGCAGCATACGCTCAAAGAAGAAATCGCTGCCCTTCTGGTTCAGGATGGGCATTTCTCCGTGATTGATGCGGTGCGCGTTCACTACGATCATGCTTTCATTGGCCTGCCGGAAGATATCCGTCAGGCGCGCGCAGGGGATCACATTGCTTCCCAGAATATCGCCCAGTACATTGCCGGCGCCCACGCTGGGCAGCTGATCTGCATCGCCCACCAGGATCAGGCGCGTACCCGGACGCAGCGCGCGCAGCAGAGAGCGCATCAGGAAGATATCCACCATGCTCATCTCGTCCACGATCACGCATTCGCCGTCCAATGGATCGTCTTCGTTTTTGGTAAATTTCCCTTCTTCTCCGGCGTATTCCAGCAGACGGTGAAGTGTTTTTGCCGTGCGGCCTGTCGCCTCGCTCATGCGTTTGGCGGCGCGTCCTGTGGGCGCGGCCAGCAGAGCATCGGTATCCAGCAGGGAAAGGATACAGTTGATGATCGTGGTCTTGCCGGTGCCGGGGCCGCCGGTGATGACGATCAGGCCGTTCTCCAGCGCGGCGTGTACAGCCTTGCGCTGGTTCAGGCTCAGGGTGATGCCGTGCTGCTTCTCAAACTGTGTGATCCGCCTGTCGTTGACCGCGTGCAGCGTGGTCTGCGCGGTACCGCGCAGATCCAGCAGGCGCTTGGCTACTTCGGCTTCCGCGTAAAAATAACTTTTCAGGAAGACCGAATCCACCCCGTCGATGGTGACAGAGATCAGTTCTTTGTTCAAAAGCAGGGCGCGCAGGCTGTTTTCCAGCAGTTCACGATCCATTTTCAGGATCGCGGCGGCACGGGTCAGAAGCAATTCGCTGGGCAGATAGGTATGGCCTTCCGAGATCGCTGCTTCGGATAAGGTGTATTTGATGCCGCTTTCCAGACGGAAGGAGGAATCCCGCGCGATGCCCACCATCAGGGCGATGCGGTCTGCCGTCTGGAAACCGATGCCTTCGATGTCATCCGCCAGCCGGTAGGGGTTGGTCTGGATCACATTCCGCACTTCTTTCTGATATAAGCGGCTGATCTTGACCGCCAGAGAAGCGCTGACACCGTAGCTTTGCAGATAGATCATGCCCTCACGTACGGCATATTGCTCGGCATAGCTTTTGCAGATCTGTTCCGCGCGTTTTACGCTGATGCCCTTGATCACGGCCAGCTTTTCCGGATCCCCGTCCAGCGCCTCCAGGGTATTTTTGCCGAATTCCTGCACCAGCAGCCGCGCGGTGGCGGGGCCGATGCCCTTGATAATGCCGCTGCTCAGAAATTTTTCAATACCGGCTAAAGTGCTTGGTTTCTGGATCTCGCAGGCGGTGCACTTGAATTGTTTTCCGTATTTGGGATGCTCGGTCCAGTCGCCGGTCAGGACTACGTTTTCGCCGGGGGAGAGCGGCGGCAGTGTACCGACCACCGTCACTTCCTTGCGGGATACGCGCAGATTCAGCACACTGTATCCGTTCTCTTCGTTATGAAAGGTCGTGTTTTCCACAGTTCCCTGAATCTGTTCGGGCATAGTTTCTCCTTTTTGTGCCGGATGGATCTCATCCGAAGCGAAGGTTTCTTCTATATTATAAAAGCACAGCACTGTCTCTGCAAGGAAAGATTATTCAAGAGTTTCCTCAGATACGGAAAAAATGAAAAATCCCCGGTACACGGCCGGGGAAAGAAGATCAATGCTTGAGGCGTTTATCGCTCTTGGTGGCAATGAAGGTGCCGAGCGACTGGAAGATCTGTGTGATGATGACCAGCACAACGACCGCGGCATACAGAACAGTCAGGTTCCACATGTTAAAGCCGTTGGAGATGGCCAGTTTGCCGATACCGCCGCCGCCGGCAGCCGCGGCCATGGCGGTATAGCCCAGGATGGTGGTGATAGCGAGCGTGAAGTTATTGATGAGGGAGGGAACCGCCTCCGGCAGCATCACACGGAACATGATCTGCCAGGAAGAGAAGCCCATCGACTGGGCAGTCTCCACCAGATTGGGGTTTACCTCACGGAAACTGGCCTCGACCAGACGCGCCACAAACGGGAAGGCGGCTACGACCAGAGGAACAATGGAAGCGGTCGTACCGATGGACTTGCCGATGATCAGTCTTGTGAGCGGGATGACCATCATGATCATGATCAGGAAAGGAATGGAGCGCAGCAGGTTGATGATCATGTTGATGATCTTCATCAGCAGGGGAGGGAGGGGACGAACACCGCCCTTGTCGCCGGAGACCAGCAGCATGCCCAGAGGAAGACCGATCAGACAGGCGAAGAGTGTGGCAAACAGGGTGATATACAGGGTCTCAAGCAGGGCAAAGGGAAAATCCTGCAGGATGATCTCTAAGGCGCGTGCCAGTTTTGCTTCGGTAAAGCCGGCTTCAAAATTCATAATATCAGTTCTCCTTTGTTTGACCCTTACCGTAGTTGACTTCAACAGATACAGACACATCGGGTGCCTGCTTCAGATATTTTACCGCGGCAGACAGCTCATCCGGGCCGCCGGGGATCTCCAGCAGCATATAGCCGTAGGCTTTGTCACCCACAGAACGGGTGGAAGCGGACAGGATGCTGGCAGCAATGCCGCAATCGATCGCCATGGAGGTGATGAGCGGCGTACGGGCGGTGGAAGCACCGTTGAAGATGACACGGACGCGCTGTCCGTTCGCGCTGCCGATGGAAATGTGATCGAGGTCAGCCAGCTCGGGATAGATGAGACGGCGGGTCGCCTCAGCCTGCGGATCGGAGAAGATCTCGGCCACCTCGCCCTCTTCGACCACAGCACCGTTTTCCAGAATGGCCACGCGGTTGCAGACTTCCTGCACCACGCTCATCTGGTGGGTGATGATGATGACCGTGATGCCTGTTTTGCGGTTGATCTCGGAGATCAGCTGCAGGATCGAATGCGTGGTCTTCGGGTCCAGCGCGCTGGTCGCTTCATCGCAGAGCAGGACATCCGGCTCTGTCGACAGGGCACGGGCAATGGCAATACGCTGTTGCTGGCCGCCGGACAACTGGGCCGGATAGGCATTGGCTTTGTCGGGCAGACCAACGATCTCCAGCAGCTCGCGGGCGCGCTGCTCGGCCTTTTTTCTCGGAACACCGGAGAGTACGAGCGGCAGCATGATATTCTTAAGACAGGTGCGCTGCATCAGCAGGTTGAAGCCCTGAAAGATCATTGTGATACGGTGGCGAACCTGCTGCAGTTGTTTTTTATTCAGACTGCCGAGATCAACGTCATCAAGCAGCACCTGGCCCTCGGTGGGACGTTCAAGCATATTGATACAGCGTACAAGGGTGCTCTTGCCGGCACCGCTCATGCCGATGATGCCGTAGATGTCCCCGTTGTTGATCTTCAGCGTTACATTTCGCAGGGCGTCTACCGGGCCGTCAGCAGTGGTAAAGGACTTGGAAAGATTGCGAATCTCGATCATGATTGTAGCTCCATTTCCGCAAAAAGAACATAATTATACTACAATAGTATAGCGTAAAAATAGATAAAACACAAGGGCACACCGATGCAAAATGCTGTCGATGTGCCCTTGCGGCTATGATCTTTGAAGATGCTTATTACTTGTTCAGGGCATCCAGAGTGGCCTGCTTGCCGCCGTACATGGCCATGGGCTCAACATGGATACCGGCAGCGGTCACGAAGTTGGTGCCGTTTTCAGTGTTGAAGTTGTCCTGATAGGGCTGATGAGCGAAATAGTTCGCGAACAGGGAACCATCGTTCAGGCCGATGTTGGGGTAGATATAGTCGGTGAATTCGACGATCTCCAGGGTGATGTTCTTTTCAGCCAGGATCTCCTTGGCGATCTTCAGCACCTGCGCATGGGGATCGGGAGTAGCGCCGACAACGATGGTGGTACCGGCCAGGGCGGCGTAGTCCACAGTGGGATCATAACCGTCGGTGGGGTTCGCGACAACGAAGATGGCTTCGCCCTTGGGATAGGTGGTGGCGAAGAAATCAGCGACCTTCTGGCTGGACACAGCAGCGACCAGCGCCTTGGTACGGGGATCTTCCTCGTTGCCGGCGTTGACGGAGATCACGTTGACATAGGGGGAGTCAGCGGATTCGATCAGCAGACCATCGGAGGGGTTCAGGCCGTTGCTGAGCGCGAAGTTGTTGTTGTTGGCAATGAAGCTGATGGTGAACTGTCCTTTGTCGTCCAGCTTGAACTCCTGCATCTGGGGATTGCTGCCAGCCAGGCCGTTCTCCACTTTCACGTCGCCGCTGTGTATGGGCTCTATTACGTGTTTGCCTGTCGACACATTATTATAATAATAGTCCTCGTGTGCTGAACCACGCAGGAAGTAGTGCTCGCCCGTCAGGAAGATGGGCTTGCCCAGCAGATACACTACGCTGTCTGGCTCGACAACGTTTGCAAGCGTTGTGGTATATTTGCTGCCAAACAGGTTCATGCCCGTCGTCTTCTCAGCTCCCAAATACGGCACCTCCATCACACCCCATTGCAACTGCTTGAAGGTGATGTCCACGTCGCTGTGGTAGGTGATGCTGTGCGTGGCTATTTTCATCTTCATCGGGTCTGCTACGTCCACGCTGTCGGTCAGGTCGAGCACCTGTGACACCTCGCCATGGGCGAGGAGTGAGGCGTAGCCTTGGGCAGACGCCTGGATTATCTTGTACTTCGTCGGGAAGAGCTCCATGGCGTACTCGCCCGTCTTGTTGTCCACGTGGATGTCAATCTGCTTGCGGAAGAAGTCGCCGCGGGTGAGGCCTACGGTCTTGCCGTTCCATTGCTGTTCCTTATACACCACGAGTGAGTCCTTGTCGGGCTGGTCCTTCAGGAACACGATGTCGGCCGTGTTGTTGCCCTCGAGCTTTATCTGCAAGGTAATGGAGTCGCCAAGGTTGTTCTCCGACAGACCCTGGCCGAGGGGCAAGGCTGCCTGTGTGTTACCACCAATTATACGACCGCGGAGCAGCACCTTCGTCTTGTCGTATAGGGTCAGGCCGTCGTAGGCCGAGTTGGGAGTGAAATGCGTTGTGTCCTTGTCCATATCCAGCACGTAGCCGTCGTTCACAAAGCGGTGTCCGGGCTTGTACACTTGCACCGTTACTTCCTGCTTGGGCACGTAGAACTCGAAGTTGCCGTTGTTGTCGGTCTTGATGGGCTGGTTGTCTTCGTTGTGCACCTTCTTGCCGTTGATGAGGAACATGGCACCGCTCACGGGCACGGTAGAGTTCTCGAAGAGTACACGGCCGGAGAAGCGCTCAACCGAGGTGCAGACAAACTTCAAGCCCTCCATCAAAGAGGTGTTGCCGCTGAAGTTGACCGAGGCACCTTCCGTGCCACCGTTGTAGGTGAACTGAAGTTTTTCGCTTGGCACCTGAACCATATAGATTATGCCTTCGTTCTTAAGCTCAAGGCCATCAATGACAAACGTACCGTTATCGTTGGTGTATGTCGACTTTACGACGTTGCCGTCGCCAAGGGTCACGTTCACCTGCTGTCCGCCCATGCCGGTTCCCTGGTTGGTAACAACCTTACCGGTAATCTTACCTACGTTCGATACCCAGCCGTATGAGGGCGTATAGCCGCTCTCGTCCCAGCTGGTCGTCTCAATCATCTTGCTGCCGTTCAGCACTCCGGCAATGATTCCATATTCGTACTCAACGCCAAGCGCTGCGTCATGGTCCTCAAAGTATGTGTGCTGGGCGTCCATCTTTTTCAGGATGGCAAAGTCTGTCTGGCTCTTGACCCTGCGCAGAACGGTAAGCGAGTCGATGCGGTTGCCCGGCATCTCCCAGGTTACGCGAACAAAACCGTATTCCGTACCCTGGGTGGCTGATACATTCCTTACGCTTGCCACATTCTTGTACGAAATGGGGGTGCTGTACTTTCCGTCGTCTTCTTTCTTGCCCGAGGCAAACTTCAGGTAGTCCGATGCAGTCTCGGGTATCAACACCTTTGCCAGGAATGAGTAGTCCACCACCGGGTGCGTAAGCACGTATTCCCTGCTAACCTTATATACGCCTTGCAAGGTGTCTAACTGCAGCTCTCGCGTGTCAAAGTCAACGGAGTCGGCAACCACGCCATCCTGACGGATGTATAGCTTTATCTTAGCCTGGTCATTCCACTTGGCAGCATAGAAGTCCTTGTTTTGTGCTCCTCCCTGCGACTCGTCCTTTTTGTAGTCTTTTAAGTCGATTTCGGCATTCACGCTGACCTTGCGGTTGAACTCGTAGTCGCTGTCCTCCTGGGTTGTGACGGCAGAAATCTGGGGCAGGAAGGCCACCTGGTTCTCAACGCTGTCGCAGACGGAAAAGATGTTATTCTCCGTGCCAAAAAGTCCCACGGCAGTTGCACGGCGCACGCGGTAGTACATCTTGCTTCCGCCTTCCAGGTTGAAGACAGCCGCGTCCGAGTCATCCACAAACTTGTACTTGCCGGCAGAGATTGTGTCGGTGAAATACCTGAGGCCAATCTGTTGGGCATCGCTAAAGTCGGGTAGGTAGGCACGCTCTATGATGAAGTTGTCACTTGCGTACATGTCGTTAGCAGTCGTCGCGTCTATGCTCCAAGTCAGCTGCTTGTGTCCGGAACTGATATGTGGCACATTCTCGTGGAGCTCCAGCACTTTTGTGTCCAGAATCTTATGGTACGGGAACAAGGTGTAGGGCTTGGACAAGAGCTTGGTGACCACTTTGTCCTCCTTGCACGTAGCTTCGACGGTGAGGATGCGGGTAGTGTCGCACGGCTCGAGCAGCAATTCTATCGTACCGCTCTCCAAGTCGCAGTTGTCTTTGTTAAATGTCTTCTGCTGCTTGCCATTGATAAGGAGCACAAGTTCCTCTGGCTTGAACGTGGAGAAGGTTACCACCTTGATCTGACCCTCGCTGCCAGCTACGGCATCCGGATTCAGGTAGGCACCGGCAATGGTCGGAACCTGCAGGGTAGACTTGTAGGTGTAGGGGTTGAAATTATACGACACATGCATCACTCCCCCCCCAAAAATCCTATAGTAACCATCTACCGAGAGTTTCAGCTCTTGCTCGTTGAACTTGTAGTCGGCCTTCCAGGTGAATTCCAGGTACATGGTGTTGTTTTCGCCCATAATATCCTTCGACATGTGGCCCTTTATCTTTGTCCATTCCGTGGGGGCGGCATCCTGCATCATACCATTCCATGTCAAGACACTGCAGGCTCCCAGGCCATGGTTGTTCCTGTCGAACTGGACTTCAAACTCCTGGTTGGTGTTGGCATCATTATCAAGGTTTTCTGACTTGAAGCGGACCAGTTCGTGTTTCGTGCCGGCTGCCTCAACATATACGGCACTGGTTTGGCCGTCGCCCCAGCAAATGGCATGACGGTTACCTCCCTTGCTGCCTACATAAACTGGCACCTTGATGGTAAACAGGCCATTACCTTTGGGTATCATCGTGAAGTTAGCCTGCTCGTTAAGCACATCGTGCGCTAATGCCTTGGCTTGCTGGGGGGCAGCCAACATAAGCGCCACGACCAGCAATTGTAGTATGCTAATAACCTTTTTCATCTTGTCCATACGGGTTTTTCAGGGGTTTGTACTGAACCATAGCTACCCTCTGCCATGTAGGGGAAGGGGGATGCAATGGTGAACGTGTGTCTCAGCTTGGCACTGTAGAACTTCAGCGTGATGGGTGCGTTAGGTGCATCCTTCTCGAGCTTCTTGATGGTCAGCGCAAACAGGTTCATGGGCTTGCCCTCGTCCATAACAGGCGATGACACCGAACGGCAGGTGCCGTCTATGAACGCTGCCATGAGGTCTTGCTCATTGCCTTCGTAGGTCAATCCCAGCGAGGTGAGATCTACCGTTACGTCGGCAATCATAGTGCTCTGCAAGTCAACACCTTGACTCACAGCCACCCAGTCGGTTGGACGAGCCTGCTCTTCCAACTCCGTGCCGCTGCCTGTGCCATTGCTCACGTCGTCGTCCTTGCTGCAAGCACAGAAGACGCTGCTCAAGCCTAAGCAGAGAATCAGGTTAAAAATTAGTTTTCTTTTCATATTATGTTGTTATTATATTAATTCTGTATAAAGACCGGACGAACGGAGAACAATTCCGTGTCGCTTCCTGAAGAAAAGTAGATGTTTGACGATGAAGTGCCATAAAAGTCAAAGAAATCGCTTTTCTCAGAGTTTTCTGCATCGCTTGTCCAATAGATTCCATGCCCGGTATTGTAGACTGCAGGGAGGAAGATGTGAATGTCCGTGTCGAGATTGTAATCAAGGTCATTGTCGTCATTCTTTCCCTTGTGGGTATCTTTCTTTACCTTATAGAATATACGTCCGCTTACAGCGACTCCGTTGTATTCCGTCACCCAAACGCTGTAGGTCTGGTCTTTCAAAGCCTTGAAGTCTGCCTTCGAGGGCAAGCGCCAGCTGCCTCCCCACAGGGTCTTCCATACAGCCGTACTTGCATCAACGGCATCGGCATGATTGAAGAAGCTGGTATAACTGTTCCCTGCAGATGGGATGGCCACATTGTATCTCGCCCACATTATCGACTTGCCTGCCCCGTCTGTCACGCCAAGGTCTACATAATCGCCCGACGTGGAGAAACCATATGCGCCGCCTGCCTGCATGTTTTTGCCTGACACAAGATACGTTGATGCACTCTTGCCCTTTTCGTACAGGCTTACTGCGATGGTCTTCCCGCTCAGGTTGACTGGAGCCATCATGGTATAGACTGTCAGTTTGCCGTCGTTGCCTACCGTGATGCCACTACCATCCTCTGCGCCGAGCATGACGGTTTGTATGTTGCTGTTACCATCGGCTTTGACGATGGTAGGCGTTGCAAGATTCATCGTTCCCTTTGTGATGATGTAATCGTTGCTTATGGTCATCTTGTCGAAGGCCATTCCCTGTGGCAGGTTGTTGATGCGGAAGCGGCAAATGGCACCTGCATGCTTGAAGTTAAACACTATGTTGGCGGCCTCCGTGCTGCCCTGTGCCGTAGCCTTTGCCCACTGGTAGTCGTACTTGCCAAGATGGGCGTAGCCGCCATTGGCCACCTGACGGATGCCGTCGTAGTTTACCTCCACCTGTGTCTTGTCATCGCTGTTGCCATCGTAGGGTGAGAACGCATAATAGGTGTTTTCGGCCGCCAGGTTAAATCCGGTGGCCTTGAATATGGCTTCTTTCTTGTTGTCTGCCATTTGGCTCAGGTTAAAGTTCATCATGCCATCGCCATCGCCGGCATAGACACCAATCTTGTCGCCTGCTGCCCATGCAAAGGTTGTAGCCGTCCCCGTTGGGTCCAGCGTGGAGCGCGTGCCGGACTGGTCGTAGTCCGCCGATGCCTCAAAGTCGCAGGAACTCACGATGGCCTTGCTGATGCCGTCGTTCTCTTCCATGCCAGTCTCTATGTCTATGTCCTGTGAGCACGACACAAAGGCCATCAAGCCAATACATGCCCATGCTGTTGCTATTCTGATCTTCATTACATTATTTATTTAATATCGTCTTTTGGGGGGGAAGTCGCTTTGCTGGTAAGGTTCTACGGTTCCAACGTCAGTTTTCATCCCATGGAGAAAAGTCCTCGCCAACGCCCCGAGCTTCGGGAGAGTTTGCGACCATGAGTGTCTCTGTCATCTCAATGCATCTCATCTCGGGCTTCTTATATTCTTTCTTTTTTTTGTCTTTCTTTTCTTTCATCATTTTCACGGTTTTTTTCTATTTGTTCCCACAGTTTTTACTGTTTATTCCCACAGTTTTCTTTTCTTTTTTTATGTAAACGGATTACTAAAACGTAATTTTTTTGCTTTTTCTCTACAGTTTTTGTTATCACACATTATTGCGCAAATATATGACATTCTTTTCTTTTTTTTAGTATAAATGGGGTGTTTTTTTCGCCTTTTGGGCAAAAAAAGATGCATTTTGCTATAAAAAGTGTGTTTTGTGGGGCTGTTTTAGGCATCTGAATCGTTAAGTTGTTCTGTTATGGCAAGTTAGCATAAATGCGTACCAAAACTTGCAAAACGTCAAAAATGCGTGCATTTCCGTTTTTTTGTACGTTTTGCAAGCTATTGTTTGGACTTTTTTGCGTACTTTTGCAGATTATTTTCAAAATTAACTAATCAAATATTTATTATTCGACAAAAACAAAACATTATGAAAAAGTTCTATTCCATCTTTGCACTCGTTGCAATGCTGTGTACCTCTATGTTCGTAGCCACCAGCTGCGGTAGCGACGACGAGCCCGAACCCCAGAAGGACAAGATCATTGTTAACGCCTATTACGATCAGACTTACAACTCGCGTGTTCTCTCAAAGACTGCCGACGATGCTGTAGGTCAGGCTATGCACGCCGTACAGGAAAGCCTTGGCAAGATCGAGCTCACCACAAGCGAGGCTGCCGAGAAACAGCTTAAGGAGACCGTAGACAGAGAGCTCAACAAGCTGGCTAACGATGTCAAGTTCGAGCTGAAGGTTAAGGGTGCCTTGCTCTACTTCTCAGTCCAGAAGACCAGCCCCGTTGTAGAGTACAAGTTCGACTGCCGCAACCTCGAGACCACTCCCCTCGAGATGGTCATCACCATCAAGTCGGTAAAGGCATTCGAGGGTGGTCTTAATAATATGTCTGCCGAGACTGTTGAACTCCTCAACGAGGCCGTTGAGAAGCTCAACACCGTGCTCCCCGGCAAGACGGTCAACACCAACTATACTGCCTCATTGAACGACATTTACGCATTGGCTACAAGCAGTCTGCCCGCCGAGCTCGTAAGCGCTCTCCTTGCAACTTCAGATGCATCTACCAACCCCACCATCCCTGTGATTTACATCAACTACACCAGCGACTGGATTGGTCACAATGGTGCAGAGCAGACAGCCGCTATGTCCCTGAACAAGTTCAAGAAGTAACTCCTGGGTTCCAGAAGAATAATTCATCTTTAATAATACATAAGGGATGCCATATGGCATCCCTTTTTTTGTGGCTTGTTCTTTGTAAACATCTTTCGCGCTCATCCTTCCTATACGTGCATGAAAAGCTATTTCACGCTGCATGAATTTGTTTTTCGCGCAGCATGAATTTCAAATTTGTGCTGCGTGAATTTTCTTTTTGCGCAGCGCAAAATTTGCACCTTCATTATCAATAAGTTACGAAAATACTTCGTAAAAGATGTTTGTAAGGATAATTCGCAGTGCTATTGCATCAATGCAGCGGAAACAAAAGTGTACAAATAATGATATTGACAATAAGAATGATGATGTTCATTGGCACACCTATACGTATAAAGTCTGTGAACCGGTAACCTCCTGGCGCGTAGACGAGGAGATTAGGCATAGAACCTGTTGGTGTGGCAAAACTGCAATTAGATGAAAAAAATGAGAAGAAAAAGCCCTAAATAGCATTTTTTACTACAAATTTCATAAAAAAGCATCTTTTGCAGAACAATGACACGAAAAAAAGAGTAATTTTGCAGCGTTTTAGAAAAACAAAATAGATTAACAGTTTAAAAAGAAAAGAAATGAAAAAATTTTTCGTAATCGCAATGGCCGCTATGAGCTTGACCGTTGTTAGCTGCAAGAAGGTAAATGTTGAGGAGCAGGCTAAGATTTATGCTGAGAAGGTAATCGCTGCTCAGGAGTCTGGTGACGAGGCTGCCATCGCTGCTGCAAACAAGGAGATGGAGGATTTTGCAAATGGTAATCTGAACGCTGACGAGCAGGCTGCTTTCAAGGCTGCTATCGAGAAGATCTATGCTGACTATGCTGCAAAGATGACCGCTGAGGTTGAGGCTGAGGTTGCTGAGGTTGAGGAGGCTGTTGAAGAAGCTGACTCTACTGCAGAGGCTGCCGTTGAGGCTGTAGAGGAGTAATCAGAATACTCTTACCAAAATAATAAATGAGAACTGGTTCGACAAGAATCAGTTCTCTTTTTTTATCCATACAAATACAGGGGGGCGTCTCACCCCATGATGGCGTGCCACAGGCTGTAGCGTGCCTCGGGGTTGAGGCTTTCGAGCTGGTGGAGGACCTCGTTCATGGAGGTGCGACGGGTGGCCTGCTCGTAGGGACAGGGTGTCTTCTGCCTGAGGAAGCCCAGCTGGGTTGCCTCGGCCTGAATGTCGGCCTCGCTGACGAGGCAGAGGGGACGGATGATGGTGATAGGGTAGTGCTGGAGGGCAAGGCTGGGCTGCATGGTCTGGCGGTTGCCCTCGTAGGTGATGTTCATGAGGAAGGTGGTGAGGATGTCGTCCATGTGGTGGCCGAGGGCTACCTTGTTGAAGCCTTGACTGACGGCAAAGGAGAAGAGGGTCTTGCGACGATTCCAGGCGCAGAGGAAGCAGCGGGTCTTGCGTTTGTCGGTACTCTCGTCGAAGGAGCTGTGCAGGATGTGCAGCCTGACGCCGACCTCGTCGCAGAACTGCTGCAGGTAGCTGCGGTCGGTCTCGTAGGGTATGTTGTCCATGATGACGTGGGCGGCCTCGACCTGGATCTTAGGGCGGTAGATGCGCGAGCGGGCTGCCAGCAGTCTGAGTAGCATAAGCGAGTCCTTGCCTCCCGACAAGGCTATGAGGATGCGGTCGCCATCCTGTAGCAGGTGGTAGTCTGTGCATCCCTTGTTGAAACGCTTTGCTAATTCATAATTCATAATTCACAATTCATAATTAGGCTGGCGCATGACAATTCCTAATTCCTAATTCACAATTCCTAATTCACAATTCCTAATTCCTAATTCCTAATTCCTAATTCACAATTCCTAATTCCTCTAATTCCAAGTCT
>CALCTW010000131.1 GCA_937907055.1 uncultured Clostridia bacterium
GGCCATTTGTTGTCTGGGCAATCGTTGCTGTCGTTTGGGGAACAATCATAAGCAGGTATTATTTCAGAAATGTAAAATACATCTGCCCGGAATGCCATGAGGTATTCAAGCCAAACATGAAAGAAGCATTTTGGGCAAATCATACTCCCAGCACCCGCAAGCTGACCTGCACCAAGTGTGGTCACAAAGGCTTCTGTGTGGAGATTTGGGGAGGTGACGAAAAATGACGGAGTTTGAGAACATTGTCATTGGCAAAAGCGCCATTCCGTCGCTGGCCATCACAGTCATTCTGATGATTGCGATTCCCGTCATCTTCTTTATCTGCTGGCGAAAAAAGCAGAAACAGCAAACAAAAATCGGCTATCTCATTGCCGGTGCTGTCGGGTTTATCGTATCTGCCCGTGTGCTGGAGCTTGGGGTTCACCTGGTTTGTATTGTTGCTGATAATCCTGTTTCCCGATTCATCAACGGAAACACCGTCGCTTTTGTCCTTTATGGAATCATCATGGCTGGCGTTTTTGAGGAGTGTGGACGGTACATCGTTTTGAAGTACATCATGAAAAAGAACCGTACCCCTGAAAATGCAATTATGTACGGAATCGGTCACGGAGGAATCGAGATATTGGCAGTGCTCCTGCCTTCAATGATCCTGTATCTCGTCATCGCGGTGCTTTTCTCTGCAGGAAATATCGAAAATGCGCTCAGCACGTTGAATATCGCGGAGGATACTGCTGCCGCTGCGCTTCCGTCTGTTGAGGCCGCTGCCGCATTTGATTACGCAATGATGGCTATGAATGTACTTGAACGACTGTTTGCGATGCTTTTACATATCGGACTAACGGTTGTCGTATATTACGGTGTATGTAATGCAAATAAGGCTTGTCTGCCGATAGCAATTCTCCTGCATATGCTGACGGATACCTTCCCGGGATTGTACCAGAGAACCATAGTGCCACTGTGGTCGGTTGAGGTTTGGACTGCTCTGTGGACTGCTATAATCGTCTTCATTGCCGTGAAGCTTTACAAAAAAATGAAAGTGTCGTCTTCTGCCGAGAGCGTTTAGTGAGTTAAATTTCAGTTTGCTGATTTACGCTTACTCAGCGATATCCCCCATAAGCGCTTGGGATCTATCGGACCGGCATCCGTCAATACATGGTTTCATCGTTTGACAGGTGTTCATTGGTCAGCCTCCTTCATCACAGACCGGCTTGGATCGGTTCCGATCTTTGTATGCGTTGTCTTTGGAATTCGCCCCAAATGAACACGGGTGTTGCTGAAGATAAGGTTGATGAAAAGCGGTGGTCAGAGCCAAAGGCGGTTTGAGCCGGGATCGCGGCGCCGCGCCGCAAATGATCCGGATCCGGCTTCCTTCGGGAAACGGGTTCGGATCATTTTTTGCTTTGGGGGATGAGGGAGCCGGGAACAATGTAAACAATGAAGGCCGGGCGGGGCGCGGGGTTGTATTTTGAACCTGATATGATAGAATAAAGGCCAAAGGGATCCGAGACAGAGGAGGAGACAGGCCGATGGTGATCCGGACAGAAAGATTGACCATCAGAAAGATCATGGCGGAGGATTGGGAAAGTATCCGGGATATATGGGTGGATTTTAACGCCGCGCCGCTTTCCGGGTACGATATGCCGCACAGTACAGATGACGCGGATGTAAAAAGCAGGATCGCGAGATGGGCCGCGGCTAACAGCGGCACGGAGCATATGTTTTTCGCCGTCTGTATGGAAGAAAAGCTGATCGGGTACATCGCTTTTAACCAAAGAGAAGACGGATACGAGATCGGGTATTGCTTCCACTCCGCGTACCATCATATGGGCTGCGCGAAGGAAAGCCATCAGGCGTTATTCAGGTATCTTGAGACGATGGGGATCAAGCGCTTCATCGTGCGGACGGCCCTGCAAAACACGCCTTCTGTGGCCCTGCTGAAGTCGCTTGGCTTTGAACAGATCGGAACAGAGAAAGTATCGTTCTATCAGGACGCGGAGGGAAATGACATCGTATTTGACGGCGGGATCTTCGCGCTGAAGCGATAAGAACGGATACGGGCGCGGGAAGTGAGACCAATACAGTGATGGGAGGCTGAAGGGATGAAAAAAGGGATCGCGCTGCTGACGGCGGCGATGCTGCTGATGGGACTTTTGACCGGCTGCGCTTTCGCGGCGGGTAGCGGGCTGTACAGGATCGGGGATAAAATAGAAGATTTTTCGGTGGAGCTGTGCGACGGAAGCACCTTCACGCTGAGCGAGGCCTGCGCGGAGCGTGATCTGGTGATGATCAATATCTGGGCTTCCTGGTGCGGCCCCTGCCGGAATGAATTCCCCTTTATGGAGAAGGCGTATGAACAGTATCGGGACAGGGTGGCGCTGGTGTGCCTCTCGATCGATCCCGGTGATACCAACACGGCGATCGCGGCGTTTATGGAGCGTCAGGGGCTGACCGCCCTTCCGATGGGCTATGACGCCGCGGGGGTGGGAAACCGGCTGGTAAAGCAGGGCTATCCCACCACGGTGCTGGTGGACAAGGACGGGACTTATGTGTATTACGAATGCGGCAGCCTGCCTTCCGTGGCAGCGTTCACGGAGATGTTTGACAGATTCCTGAACGGCGGCGCAGCGGCCTGCGCGCTGGACCTGAGCCCGGCGCTGAACGACAGACAATTGACCCTGACCCTGATCCCGGAGAGCGACGCGGCGGTGATCGACTGCAGCGATGTATTCAGTGCCGAAGATCTGCATTTTGAACACAAGTATGATCATCCGGATTACTGGAGCGTGATGCAATCCGATATCCTGATCATGAATTATTCGGGCGCGGATCCTTATCCGGTGATGCGGACGATGCTGTATTATAACGGCACGGTGCCTGCCGGCGTGAACGCGGTCAGCTTTATATTGGGCGGCAGGACGTTCAGACTGACGGGACTTGAGCTTCATAAACAGATGGGCATGGATCGGGACCGCGCGTATGAAGCCATGCTGATCCTCTACGGACCCGACACGATGGCATTCGCGGATGCCGTGATCGCGTACGCGGAGGAAGCGGCGACGAACGGAGAACAGAACACGCTGCAGGCGACGATGGTGCTGCACGGAACAGAGGATCTGACGGTGACGCTGAATGCCGAACCGCTGCTGGACCTGTATCACGTGGCGGCCGGCTTCAAGGCGATCGGCGGCCCCGATTACGCGGGGTATGTGGGGGCAGGAACACCTGCCGCGGAACAGTAAAGACCCGGGAGGAAAACAGATTTGAAAAAGACGATTGGCGTGATGCTCGCGGCGGCGCTGCTTTTTGCTGCCTGTACGGCGCTGGCCGGTACGCTGGACCTGACACCGGTGAAGGAAAGCGAATCCCTTGTGATGCAGGTGGATGAAAAACAGAATATCGCCCTCATCACCTGCGATAAGGCGCTGAGCGTGGCTGACCGGCATTTTGAACACAAGTATGAGCATCCGAAACGGTGGAGTTTTATCGCTTCGGATATCATCATCGGGGATTATTACGGCGCGGAGCCTTATCCTGTGATGCAGACCTGGATCTACTATGAGGGGACCCGGGCGATCAACGCGTACGCCGCGACCTTCCGGATCAACGGGAAGGAATATACGGTGACCGGGATCGGAAATGAGGCGCGGCGAACCGGCCAGGAAGGCGATGTGAGCGAGGCGCTGGGCATCATCTACGGACCGGAAACGCAGGAGCTGATGGTGGCGCTGCATGATTATGAGGGAGAACTGCTCTCCGCCGGAAACTACAGCGGCGGAGTGACCGTGGTGCTGCACGGGACGGAGGACCTGGAGATCCGGATGAACGCGAAGGCGCTGATGGATTTTTACATCATCGGCAATGTGTTTTCGGAGATCAACGGGTTTGATTATTTCGGCCTGACCGGCGGCGGGACCCCGGTGACGGCGCGGTGAAGGAAAATAATCAAAATATGGAAAAAATAGTTGACAAAGGCAAATAATGTATATATAATATAGGCAATCACTAATACTCTTAAGATAAAGAAAGTCGATACCTTGTAAAGGTGGAACTATGCATGTGGCACCGTTGAGCAACGATGCCAGACAATAATCGATGATAAAGAAAGGAATAGAAAAATGAAAAAACATTTATCACGATCTTTTGCTCTACTCTTTTGTTTTGTCCTTGCGCTGAATATTTATTCACCGGCATTGGCGGAGATCCCGGACGCTACTTTCCGGGAAATGATCCGGTATTGGATGGGAATCGAGATCCCGGAGGAGATTCCCTGTGTTGAAACACATATCATGGATGAGAATTTTGTGAGAACAGGTGAGATCAAATATTATTACGAACTGCCGGATGAAAAAACCGGAGAAAGTCATTTTCTTATGATCGTGCCCCGTGATAGTTATCTCTCTTTTTCTCATCCGGTGCCGGCAGATGAAGAAACGAGCCCGATTGTTGATGAAGAAACAGGCAGAGCACTGGTTTTGCAGATTTGTGAGCGTTATCATCTCTTTGGAAATGACGGGTCGCTCTCCTATGAGGAATTGCTGGAACAGCGAAATGCTGTGATGTATCCATATCCCATCATCGAACCGACGAAACGCCTTTGGCGATGCGTCATGGATGCAGATGCAGAGGGATACGGCAGTGCAGATTTGATGTTCGATATTCAGGATATGAAAGTTGTATATGTGTTTCTTCGATATGAAAAGTTTGAAATCATATTGGAAAATTGATTGACCCAAAATGCGAAAGCGGAGAACGGCATGGCCGTGACTCCGCTTTTTCGTTGCGGGGATTACTTGTAAAACCTGATCGAAAAGCCCGTGCCGCCTGAAGGGACAAGGCGCGCAAGGCTTGACAAAGAAAGGGAATCGCGGTATATTCTATGCATCAAAAAGACGGAGGGTTTCAGATGAAAAAGTTTTTTGCTTTGATGATGGCATTGGTGCTGATGCTGAGCATCTGCCCGGCATTCGCGGCGGGACTGGATATGTCCTATGTGGATAAGCATGCGGATGTGTATTCTGTGTATATTCCGGAGGATGAACCGACCAAGGCGTTTATCGATACGTCCAACGGCTTTGGTGTGGATGAGCTGGCCTTTGAGCATAAGTATGAGCATCCCAATCGCTACAGCTACATTTCCACCGATATCATCGTGTTTGATTACGGTACCGATGACGCGGAAGCTTATCTGCGCACCTGGATCTGCTATGAGGGCACTGAGCCGATCTACGCTACCTCCTGCACCTTTGTGGTGGACGGCGTGAAGTATACGCTGAGCGATCTTTCCGATCCCGATGATATGGGCGTGGATGACGGCGGCGTGTATCAGGATATGTGCATCCTGTATGACACGAAGAACATGGATGTGCTCTCCGCGCTGTACAGCTTTGTGCAGACCCGGATCGAACAGGAAGACTATGACAGCATCGAGATCCCTGTGATCCTGCATGGTACGGAGGATCTGGAGATCGTGATGGGCGGCATGTCCCTGCTGGACCTGTGCTATATGCTGGATGCCTTTGATTTCATGGGCGCGCTGGCGATGATGGCGCCGCTGAGCAATGCCTCGCCGCTGACCATCGAATGAATAGAATGAGATGAATAATGCCCTTCCGTCTTGCGGCGGGAGGGTTTTTCATGATAGGACGCAAGGACGCGCCGGCAGAAGTAAAAACTGCCGCGTGGTGATGCGATATGGATGAAGACTATATCGGCGGAAGTAAAAAAGAAACTGCCGCGTGAAAACAAGATATTGAGTGAGCCAACTCTGGCGGATGTAAAAAAAGCGGATGTGAAAAAGAGGAGGATGGAGATGCATACACAGGAAGAACGGCTGCAAATGGTGCAGGAACTGAGCGATGCCTTTGGCCCTTCGGGATTTGAAGACGATGTGCTGCTGGTGGCGCGGAAGTGGGCCGAGGGGATCGGAAGGATCGAAGAGGATTCGATGCGCAATCTGTATATCCACCGTAAGGAGAATACCGGGAATAAGCCCGTGCTGATGCTGGACGCGCACAGCGATGAAGTGGGCTTTATGGTGCATTCGATCCATAATAACGGCACACTGCGCTTTGTGACGCTGGGCGGCTGGAACCGGATGGCGCTGGCGAGCGCCGATGTGCTGGTGCGTAACGCGAAGGGCGAATACCTGCCCGGCATCATCGCGGCCAAGCCCGTGCACTTCCAGACCGCGGCGGAAAAGAACGGCGGTGTGCCGGAGATCTCTTCCTTTGTGATCGATATCGGCGCGACCTCGAAGGAGGAGGCCGTGAATGATTTTCATATCCGTATTGGCGAGCCGGTGGTGCCGGCGACCCGTTTCCGTGCGGATGAAAAGCGCGGGCTGCTGTTCGGCAAGGGCTTTGACTGCCGTATCGGCGTGGCGGCGCTGCTGGAAACGCTGGACCGTCTGCAGGGCGTGGAGCTGCCCTGCGATGTGATCGGCGTGCTGTCCTCGCAGGAGGAAGTGGGCGAGCGAGGCTGCAAGGTATCGGTGAAGCACGCGAAGCCGGATATCGCTTACGTGTTCGAGGGCTGTCCCGCGGATGATACCTTTACCGAGCCCTACGCCATCCAGACCGCGCTGCGCAAGGGCCCCATGCTGCGCTTTATGGATGTGTCGGTCATCATCAACCCGCGCTATCAGCGCTTTGTGCTGGATCTGGCGGAGCAAAAGGGCATTCCGGCGCAGGCCAGCGTGCGCGAGGGCGGCGGCAATGACGCGGCGATCATCCAGAGCGCGCTGGAGGGCACGCCTGCCGTGGTGGCCGGGGTGCCGGTGCGCTATATCCACTCCATGAACTGCATTACCACACTGGAGGACCTGGAATACAGCGTGCGGCTGGCGGTGGAGACCGCGAAGGCGCTCACGCCGGATGTGATCGGGCGCTTCTGAAACGCGGAGCATAAATGAATACAGGCCGCCGGACGCGTATCCGGCAAGGGCGGCAGAAGACAGCACAGCCGAAAACGGCTGTGCTTTTTGCGTTAAAAACACACGAAGGGACGGCGACGGAGGGGAGAATTAATAAACGAAAATGAAAAGAGATTAAATGATGGTTGTACGAAAGAGAAGGGTTACTGAGATTATATTCCGCGGGGAAATGGTCTATCATAAGCACTGTCAGGAGGAACAAGGAACCGACTGACAGAGAAAAAAAGAGAACGCCCAAAGGGCAGGAGGAAATGAAAATGAAGACTCAGATGAACGAAATGGAACTGAACATGGTGAACGGCGGTATCGAGATGGAAGATGTGATGGACCTTGCGAACCAGGTGGCCGTGGTGGTAGACAAAGCGATCAAGGGTGTGAACAGCGCGATGCTGCCGGATCACGTGATGATCAACGCGTGCGCCGCCGGTGAGGAAGCCCCCGGAACATTCCTGCCGGGTCTGGTGATCGATGGCGGAAGGATGCGCGCCGGCCGCTGAGCAAAACGGGAAAGACTGAACAAAACGACAGACCGCGCGGAGATGAGCGCGGAAGATACAAAGCATAACGAAAGAAAAAAAGACGTGTGCCGGGAACGGCAGAAAGGAAAATGTGGAGAAGATCTTTGAGTACGCGGGACGCTGAGACCGGGAAAGCGTGAAGATGAAAAAAACGAGATGAGAAAAAATAAGAAGATCAGATCAGGCGCGGAATGGACGCGCGAAAATGAAAAGAGGCATCGCTGAAAAGCGGTGCCTCTTTTTGATGGGAACGGACACGCCGGGAAAAGACCTGAGGCGCGCCGGGGAAGATCAGTTGTCCTTGCGCTTGCGCAGGAGGTATTCGTCCAGATCGTTCTTGACCTTGTCCGGCATGGCGCGGCCGACCGGGAAGACCTTCGCGGAGGCCAGACAGGCGGTGAAGGCGGCGGCAAAATCGATATCACGGGCAAGCTGATCCGCCGAGAGGACAGCGATGGTGTCGTAGCGGTTGTGGATGGTGGACTGGCTGGGCGGCGTGACACGGGCAAAGGAGAGCGCGGGAACACCGGCATCAGCGAAGGGGGTGGAATCGGAGGAATAGACGCCGGTGCGCACCTTGATGCCGAAGCCCTCGAGCGCGGCGAAGTATTCGATGAAGTGATTGAGGCGTTCTTCGGCGGAAACACAGGCGATGAAGCGGCCCATGATGGTGCCGACCATATCGAAGTTGATATTGAGCATGAAACGGGAAAGCTCCGCCTCATGATCGCGCACATAGGCCTTGGAGCCGAGCAGGCCGCGCTCCTCACTGCCGCAGAAGACGAAGCGCAGACCGTAGGTGAGCTTCCTGTCCTTCAGGGCTTCCATGATGCCGAGGAGGGCGACACAGCCGGTCATGTTATCATAGCTGCCGACGGAGAGCGGAACGGTATCATAGTGCGCGGTAAGGACGATGTATTCATCCTTCTCGCCGGGGATCTCGGCCACGACATTGTGGGATTCGCCGTCCCATTCTTCATTGGCAATCTCGATGCGGACAGTCTTGGGCGCCATGGCGACCAGTTTGGCCGCGGTGCGGGCATGAACATTGACGCCCGGCAGCTTTTTGCCGCAGGAGACCACGGGACGAAGCTCCTTGATGTCGATATCATTATCGGGGAGGAAGACGGAGCCGTTGTAGGTGATGAAGCCAACCGCGCCCTTTTCGTAAAGATCCTGGAAGAGGAAGTGGGTCATGCCGGTATCGACCATGACGATCTTGCCCTTGACATCCGCCATGGAGACGGGATCGGTGGAGGGGAGATAATAGAACGGGGCTTCGACCGCGGCATCCCCGCAGAGGGCATAGCCGGTGCAGACGACCTCCTCACCGTCAGCGGTGCAGGAAACTTTGGTGACGCGGCCCATGGTGACGGGGAAGGCTTCCAGATGAGCGGACACGCCCATTTCGGCGCAGCGATCCAGCAGATAGTTGGCGGCGCGCAGTTCTTCTTCGGTGCCGGAGGTGTGGACATAGGCGGTGTCATTCAGGACACGCATGATCTGTTCTTTTTTCATGGATAAAAGATCCTTTCAATAAATGCTGAGGATATTATAGTACGAAACTTCCGTAAAAACAACCCGTGCGGACACGGACGCGGCCGGATCAGGGCACTTTCCGGCCAAGATCCCGCCGCCCGGCGCGGACGGAGGAGAAAAACGACGGAGAACGGAGGAACGGGGCAGGAAACACGCGGCGAAAACGGTATAAAGAGGCAAAATGTTACGAAATGATTAAATCAGGTCACTTGAGGTTCTATAAAGGTTCGAAAAGGTTATAAAGAGGATCGAAAAGGTTCGTTCAGGTTCGTAAATATCCATTGCAGGTCACATGCAAATGTGTTATGGTGTACGCGTAAAGAAACACAGGGAGGACAATGACGATGAACAAGATCATGACAGACAAAGCACCCGCGGCGATCGGCCCCTACAGCCAGGGATATGAGGCAGGCGGCCTGGTGATCACGAGCGGACAGATCCCCGTGGATCCCGCGACCGGAATGATGCCGGAGGGCATTGAGGCCCAGGCGGAACAGAGCTGCAAGAATGTGCAGGCGATCCTGGCGGCTGCCGGACTGACCATGGACAGCGTGATCAAGACGACCTGCTTCCTGGCGGATATCAGCGATTTTGCCGCGTTCAACGCGGTGTACGCGAAGTATTTCACTTCCTGCCCCGCGCGCAGCTGCGTGGCGGTGAAGGATATCCCCAAGGGCGCGAAGTGCGAGATCGAAGCCATCGCGGTGAAGGGATAAAATTTTTCAGAGAGACAGCGCGCCGCGCTGCTGAAAAGACACGGGGCGGCGCGGAAAACAAAGAAAAGGAAGCAGGGAAAGCCGGCTTCCTTTTTTGATGCGGGAAAGGGATGAGAAGAGCGGAGAGATGAGCGAAGCAAAGGGGAAGAAGCGCGGCGCGGCAGGGTATGCCGAGCAGGCCGGGCTGAAGACGGGCGAGCTGCTGCAGCTGGCAAAGGCGCTGGGCTATACAAGGCTGACCGCGGTGCATGAAAAATGGATGCTGCAGATGGTGTACGGGCAGCGGGACATGACGCTGCAGGCGCACCGCGGCAGCTATAAGACGACATGCCTCTGCGTGGCGCTGGCGGTGATGATGACGGAGATGGGCGGAAAGAACATTCTGTTCATGCGGAAGACGGACGGCGATGTGGCCGAGGTGCTGCGGCAGGTGAGCGGGATATTGAAGCATGAGGCCATGCGGGCGTGGTGTGAAAGGCGGACAGGGAAGGAACTGAAGGTGATCCGCGCGACGACCTGTGAGATCTCGACCGGGATGTATACGGCCCCGCGCGGCGCGCCGCAGCTGCTGGGCATGGGAACGGGCGGCAGCCTGACCGGCAAGCACGCGGATGTGATCGTGACGGATGACATCGTGAACCTGAAGGACCGCCTGAGCCGGGCGGAAAGAGAGCATACGAAAAGCATATACCGCGAGCTGCAGAATATCCGCAACCGGGGCGGAAGGATTATCAATACGGGAACACCGTGGCACCGGGACGACTGCTTTTCGCTGATGCCGAAGGCGCTGAAGTATGACTACAGGAAAACGAAGCTGATCAGCCGGCGAGAGGCGGCGGAGCTGCGCAGGGCGATGACACCGGGGCTGTTTGCCGCGAACTATGAGCTGCGACATATCGCGGAGGAGAACGCGCTGTTCGGGGAGATGCCGGCGATGTTTGACGATGAGGAGCTGCTGCGGGACGGCATCGCGCATATCGACGCGGCCTACGGCGGCGGAGACTGCACCGCGCTGACCTGCATGAGCCGGATCGGGGATGAGATCTATGTGTACGGACGGCTGTGGCATTGTCATGTGGACGCGGCGCTGAACGCGATATTGAATGAATGCGACCGGATGCTGTGCCAGCCGGTGTGGTGCGAAACAAACGCGGATAAGGGTTTCCTGGCGCGGGAGATTCGGGAAAAGGGATACGCGGCGCGGATGTATCATGAGAGTCAGAACAAGTATTACAAGATATCCACCTTCCTGCGGAAGTGGTGGGGGAATATAAGATTCTATGAGGAGACGGACGCGGAGTATCTGGAGCAGATCGCGGAGTATTCGGAGGAGGCGGAAGCGGATGACGCGCCGGACAGCTGCGCGACGGCGCTGCGCATCCTGACAAGGTGAGGGGAGCGGCAAAAGGGTGTTTTGAAAGTGTTTTTTCAGAGGCGGAAGAGGCGTTGGGATAGAAAAGGCGGGCGGAATATGCTAAAATATGCCGTGGATGAACCGAAACACAGAAAATAAGCGAGGAAAAAAGATATGGAGTGCATTGCACGGGAAAAAGCCTGGGAACTGCTGAAAAAATACAATCAGGATCCTTTTCATCTGCGTCACGCGCTGACGGTGGAGGCCGTGATGGGCTGGTACGCCGAAGCGCTGGGCTATGAAGCGGATAAGGACTTCTGGAGCACGGTGGGCCTGCTGCATGATGTGGATTTTGAAAACTGGCCGGAGCAGCACTGCGTGAAGGCACCGGAGCTGCTGCAGGAGATCGGCGCATCGGATGAGCTGATCCATGCGGTCTGCTCCCACGGATACGGCCTCTGCTGCGATGTTGAGCCGGTGCATCCGATGGAAAAGATCCTTTTCACGGTGGATGAGCTGACAGGCCTGATTGGCGCCGCGGCGCTGATGCGCCCGTCAAAGAGCACGAAGGATATGGAAGTTTCCAGCCTGAAAAAGAAGTTTAAAGACAAAAAGTTTGCGGCAGGCTGTTCAAGAGAAGTAATTGAGAGAGGCGCAAACCAGCTCGGTTGGGAATTGGACAAGCTTCTTACAATGACATTGTCAGCAATGCAGGCTGTCGAAGACGAGATTCAAGTATAAGCTCGTGAAAGAATCTTATTACAACATTTTCAATCGGTGCTTTCCTGATATGAAGCTATCCTATAAACGCTTCGTTGATTTGCTGCACACCGATAAATGCGTCTATTTTGAAAGCTTTGATTGTGAAGAACTTTCTGCTTTTGCTATTGTCGAAGACTTTGCTATCCGCCTGATATGCGTTACTCCCTCAAAACAAGGGCAGGGTATAGGTACAAAGCTTGTATCTGATGTTGAAGAATATGCCAGAAATAAAGGCTATGACAAGCTATTAACTGGTGG
>CALCTW010000132.1 GCA_937907055.1 uncultured Clostridia bacterium
TCGACATTCTCTCCCTCTTTTCCTTTTGGTTTCAAAAAGCGCCTGTGCTTTTTTTTGCACAGACGCTTTACTTTGTTGATGGTCTGACCGGTACAGCAGCCCTGTACCGGTTTTTCTTATGTTTCCGTGCTGTCCGTGTTTCATACGCATTATGTATCAAAAACCCCCTGCCCGTTTCCGGACAGGGGGATAAACAGATCACATGGATCTCACATTGATATCGCCGCTCATCGTCTTGGCTGTCACACGGACAGGCGCGTCCGCGCCGCCTTCGTTCACATCCGTCTGCACATCGCCGCTCATCGTACCGGTCACCAGATGCACAGGCTGGCCTTCAAGCGCCAGCGTCGCGGAAATATCACCGCTCACAGTCTGAATGCTCAGCTGACGAAGCCCCGCGTCCCGCAGGTTGAAGACCACATCGCCGCTGGTGGACTGCAGATGCGCGTCCTGAACGAACACCTTTTCGCTGATCACATTCACTTCACCGCTCACGGAGGAAACCTTCATCTCCGCGCAGCCCGCGTTACAGGTCACATCGCCGCTCACGGCGGATGCCTTCAGCTGCCGGTACGCGCCGCATACGCACAGGTCGCCGCTCATGCTTTCAAGCTCGGCCTTCTGCGCGTTGGCGGTCAGGCGGATGTCACCGCTGGCACTGTGTGCCTTCACGCATTCCGTTTCCTCTGCCAATCCGGCGTCAACATCGCCGCTCGCGGTATTGACGATCAGCGTTTTCACCCGGATCTCATCCAGCCGCAGATCGCCGCTGGCGGAATGATGCTCGATCTTTTCCACCGGGCCCGGCACTTCGATGGTCAGCGTACCGCCCTCAGAGTGGATGACATCCGAGATCATCCCGCGCACGCTGCGCATCAGGCTGTCGAAGCTGTCCCATTTCAGATTCGTGAATCTGGCAATGATGTTCTCCGGCTGACGCGCTTCTTCCTTTTCCTTCACAGTCAGAACACCGTTCTCAAACCGGATATCCAGCAGATCCGCCCGCTCGCCGTCCGCGTTCACATTGACTCGGCCGTCCTTGGAAGGCATGATCTGCACATCCCACGCCTTCACCTCCAGACGGATCTCACGGGCGTCCTGATTCTTTTCTTCCTCCTTCGGCTGATCAAACACTTCCGCCAGCACGGATTCAGCCGCTTTCACCACCGTCTCCGCCGCTTCAGACACTCCAGCCAGCACATCATCCAGGAAATCATTTTTCTTCACAGGATACTGACTGACGACCTCCTCCATGCCCTGCAGGCTTTCCGCCACCGCGCGCAGGGCATCCTGTTCGCTGACACCGTTCCGGATCAGATCATCATAGTGCGCGTTGCAGTTGGCCAGCACTTCATCGCGCAGGGCGCGCACCTCATCGGTCTCCTCAACATTCCTGAATAAAAGTTCTACCATATTTTTAACAAAAGTATTCATATCTTTACCTCCCTGTGTGGTGATAACGGTCATTCATGAACATCCGTGTCATCTACCGGCTTCTTCATCCTGTGAAGCACCGGAACCGGTTTTTCCGCCGCCTCCTGCTCGTCCGGCATGACCGGCAGCGGCATCATATGATCCTCCAGCAACAGCGCGTTGATCAATCCTCTTGTTTCCATCCATGCTTCCTGATCGGCGCGCAGCCGTTCCTCGCCGGCCATGGTGATGGCGTAATAACGGCGGCGCGCGCCGCTCTGCTCATCCCCCCAGTAGGAACGGATCAGCCCCGCGCTTTCCAGCCGCCGGAAGGCTGTGTACAGGGTGGCCTCCTTCAATTCAAACGCGCCGCCGGAAATGCTCGCGGCCTCTTTATTGATCTGATACCCGTAATTATCACGCTCTGCCAGACGGCGGAGAATGATGGAATCGGTATATCCTCTTAACAGATCTGCTGATAATGCCATGCGTGTACCTCCTTTCATCGGTTCACGAGCACATTATATGCCGTTATACCTCGTCTGTCAAGGTATATCGTGTGAAAATTTATATTATTTTCGGATGCCCTCCGTCCGCGCGTTCCGGATCGGTCATTCGCGGCATGCTTTCCTGCCGTTTTTCCGCCGTTTCGTTGGCCTTTTCTTCTATTCGCGATCAATACACATACAAAAAACGCCTCCTCCCCGGATCCGTTATCGGATCACATCGGGAGGAGGCGTTCGGGAGCCGCTGATTTAACGCAGCTGTCCCTTTACCCATTTATCGCCGCTCTCTTTATCAAACAGCAGCGCGTTCTTTGTAAAATCAAACCGCACCTTGGTATCCACATCCCAGTCCACATCGCCGAAGACGACCGCCGTCAGGATGGTATCGCCCATCTCCAGCTTCACAGTCGTTTCCATGCCGCTGGGCAGGGTGGAATACACCTTGGCCGCGTATCTTCCGTCTTCCCTGATGCGGATATACTCGGGACGGATGCCCACGACCACTTCACGCGCGTCCGTGGGCAGGCTCTCCTGATTTTCAGGCACGAACTCCGCGCTGATCCCGCCAAAGGAGATGCCCGCGCCGGAAGCCGTTCCTTCAATGAAATTCATGGTAGGATTGCCCATGAAGTCCGCCACAAACAGGTTGGCCGGGCTGTTGTACATCTCAAGCGGCGGCGCGTACTGCTGCAGCAGACCGTTCTTCATGATGCACACACGCGTGGAGAGCGTCATGGCCTCCAGCTGATCGTGGGTCACATACACAAAGGTGGAATCCGTGTCCTTGTGCAGGCGCTTCAGCTCGGTGCGCATTTCCATGCGCAGCTTGGCATCCAGGTTGCTCAGCGGTTCGTCCATAAACAGCACCTTCGGTCCCGGAGCCAGCGTACGGGCGATGGCCACACGCTGCTGCTGACCGCCGGAAAGCTCCGCCGGATAGCGCTTTTCAAATTCTTCGATTCGCAGCAGCTTCAGCAGCTCATTCACGCGCTCACGGATCGCGGGCTTCTTCCATTTCAGGTTTTCCAGACCGAACGCGATGTTCTGATACACCGTCATGTGCGGCCACAGCGCGTAGTTCTGGAACAGGAAGCCCACATCACGCTTGATGGGCGGCAGGTTGATGCCCTTTTCGGAATCGAATACCACCTTATCGCCGATGGTGATACGTCCGGAGGTGGGCGTTTCAAGGCCCGCGATCATACGCAGGGTGGTGGTCTTACCGCAGCCGGAGGGGCCCAGAAGGGTCACGAACGCGTTATCCTCGATGACCAGATTCAGGTCATCCACCGCGTAATAACCGCCCCAGCGCTTGGTGATATGCGTTAATTCAATTCTTGCCATATTGATTCATCCTTCCGCATTTTCAGTGCTGCCGGGTCACTCACCGCCGATGCCGGAATCGATACTGGCACCGGTCAGCTTGTTGACCAGGAAATTGAAGATCAGGATCACAACGATCAGCAACAGGTTGATACCGCTCGAGAACGCGTACAGGCCCATTTCATCAAAGTAATCCAGCATGGTGGTGATGATGAAGGTATTGGAGCACAGCAGCATGAACAGTGTCAATTCTCTCAGCGCTGTCATGAAAGGCAGCAGGAAGCCGCTGATGATGGAGCTCTTCTGGATGGGGATGATGATGCGGGTCATGCGTTTCACCCAGCCGATATCCTGAATGATGGCGGCTTCTTCGATCTCGCCCGACAGCTGAAGCATGGAGTTGAGCGCGCTTCGGGAGGCGAAGGGGATGTACTTCACCGTACCGGCGATCACCAGCAGCAAAACGGTATTATAGATACCGAGCGATGTACCGAAGGTGAAGAAGGCCGCGGCCACGGCAAGCGCGGGCATCAGATAAGGCAGGAAGGCCATGTTGTTCACATAGGCCGCCCACTTGCTGCGGCGGTTCTTGCTGACGCAGTAACCGATCAGCGTACCGATGGTACCGGCGCACAACGCGCACAGGACCGCCACGATCAGCGTGTTGAGGAAGGCGTTCCAGATGGTGGAATTGAACAGGATGCCCAGCTGACCGTACATGCCGTTCTCACCGATCGGATCGTTGTTCAGCCACCACTTGGTGGTGAGGTTGCCGGCGATACCGTTCTTGATGAAGGAATAATCGCCGGGGTTGGGCAGGAAGGTCTCGATGGCGAACAGCAGAATGGGCATGATGCCGCAAAGGAAGGTGAACAGCGCGAAGATGATCGCCACGGGATACTTGAAGGCGTGCAGCTTGACCAGACTGCTCTGACCGCTCTTACCGGTAACGGTGGTAAAGTTCTTGCGGCCGGAGGTAGTGCGCTGGTTGATGATCAGAATTCCGATACCGAACATCATCATGATGATGGCCAAAATACTGGCTTCACCGATACGCGCGCCCTTCATGCTGATATACTGCGTGGACAGGGTGTTGCAGTTGAGGTAGTGCGGAATGGGATAGGAGCCCATGGCGCTGGAGAACACCAGCAGGATGGTGGACAGGATGGCGGGCTTGACCAGCGGCATTGTCACGCGCGTGAAGGTCTTCCATCTGGGGGTGTTCAGGATGGTGGCCGCTTCTTCAAGGTTGGCATCCATGTTGCGGAAGATACCGCCGATGAGGATGTAGGCGAAGGAAGCGTAATGGATGGAAAGTACCACCGCGCAGGGGAACCAGCCCTGGCACCACCAATCCGGCATGGTAATGCCGAAAAGGCTGGCCAGCAAGCCATCCGAGCCGCCGGTGACCGCTTTGCTGTTGAACAGGTTCTGCCAAACCACAGCCAAAGTCCACTGCGGCATGATGTACGGGAAAATGAAGATGGCGGAAAGGTACTTCTTCCACTTCATATCCGTACGGGTGACCATGTAGGCGAAGATACCGCCGATGCAGATGGCGCCCACACAGGAGAAAATGCTGATGATGACGGAATTCCACAGCGGTGTCCACAGATAGACATCCGCGACAGTCTTGCTGACGGGATTCTTGGGGGTCTTGGGCATCTTGCCGGAGAACAGGTCCGTCCAGTTGTACAGGGTGTACTTCTGCCCATTCAGGATGCCGGTGGCATCCTTGGTACCGGCGTGGACCGTGACGGTATCCGCCAGAATGGTGACCATGGGCGCGATGGTGGTCACCGTGAGGATGATGCCGAGCACCAGCAGGATCACATTCTGCGGCTTGGAGAGATAGTTCTTCATATTCGCCAGCAGAAGGCCCACGGTCTCCTTCTCAACAGAAGGATGCATCTTGCCGGTCAGGATGCGGATAAAATCCACCACTGACCAGATAAAGACAATGAGGAAGAGGAGCGCGCAGATGATCATGACCGCCAGAGGGACCAGCAGACCGGTCTGATCCACTTCCCCGTCAGGCGTGAAGATAAGCGTCGCGTTGGTAAACCTGAAGATGTACAAGGCGATCAGGCCACAGATAAACCCCAGTGTTTGCAAAAAACCGGTGCGGGTGTAACCCAGATAGTATCTGTGGAGACCGAGAGAACCAAATGGGAAAGCCAGGACAGCGGCGGTCTTCTGACTTTTGCCGCTGGATGCCCAGTTCCCGTTTGCATTACTCATAGACGAATCTCCTTCCTTGGAATAATTGAAACGGGCGGCACACGGAAGAACTGTGTGCCGCCCTTGATCATTTGATCAGCGTAAGACGGATCTGCCTGAATTACTTATCAGCCAGGATCGCATCGATCCAGTCACCCATCACGGAAGACACGGAAGCGCAGTAAGCGGGATCTTCGACGACCAGCTTGCCCTCGTTGATCCACCATTCGTAGCCGCGGTCATTCTTGCAGTCGAAGGTGTTGACACCGTCCACATAACCATCCTGGCTATGATCCTGCATAACAGCGGGGTTGGGAGCGTAGCCGCCCATGTCCTTGCCCCAGGCCTTGAAGCCTTCAGCTTCGCAGGTCATGTAAGCAATGAAAGCGCAAGCGGTCCAGGGGAGGGGAGAAGTTTCGGTGACCATGAGGAAGTGCTTGTAAGCATAACCGCCGATACCGACATAATCATCCTGGTAGGCAGCAACGGTGATGTTGTTCTTGGAGGCTTCGTCGGTCTCTTCAACGCTGCGCAGCTTGGAGTAGACCAGCAGACCGCACTGACCGGCGGCAGACTTGGTGACCAGGGTGTTGCAGATGGGGCCGTCATCGGTCTGCTCGTTGTAAGCATCACACCACAGGTAGATCCACAGCAGAGCGTACTTGGCGTTCTCAGCGGTCAGGCCCATATCGGTGACGTATTCTTCCATCATGTCAGCCATGGGAGCCAGCACAGCCTGATCTTCGGCGGGCAGAGCATCGAAGGCGTCCTTCAGGTAGTTGGCATACTTTTCGTTGGTCAGCATGTAGAGGAAGTTCTTGCCGACCAGCTCGCTGTTGACACCCATGAACAGGGGGTTCACGCCTTCGTAGGCCACGAAATCCCAGCAGTTCTTGAAGGAGGTGCCGTCAACGTTGTTGAACATGAAGACCTTATTCAGGGTCTGCAGGGTCAGGGGGTAATCATTGCCCTCGACAGCGCAGCCTTCGGCTTCTTTCCAATCCTTGGGGATGTAGTTGAGCAGGACGCCGGTATCCAGCATCTTGGACTGGATCTGGTTGCCGTCCTGGATCAGGGTCATGGCGTAGATGTGGTTGGTGCCGTCATGATCGCTGGTCAGTTCTTCGAAGATGGTGTTGTTCTTGGGCTGGCTCCACTCGATGGTACCATCGTAGGTGGGATCGATGCCCTGCAGCATCTCGATGAAGGAAGCGCCGGCGGTCTTGCCGCGGCTGGAGTTGCCGATGCCGTACATGACCTGGCCGCGGGACTCTTCAATGGCCTTCGCGTACAGTTCAGCGTTGGACATGTTCTGCGCCTGAGCAATGATGTCAGCCACGGTCTCGCCGTCAGCGAACGCGAAAGAGCACGCGGTCAGCATCAGGACCAGAGCCATGACAAGAGCAGTAAGTTTTTTCATGGGTTTTCCCTCCTGTATTATGGATTTCTCCAAATCGGTGTATGAATTATATCACTCTGTTTCCTGTTTGTAAACACTTTTCGCAAGAAATATAGTCTTTCAGGGCAAAATATTGCCGAATTACGCAAATACGGCAAAAAACGGCACGCGGAAACAGCCTGTGCCCCGACAGGAGAGCTCCCCCAATTCACACCCGGTCATTTACTTGACAGCCGTTTCGTGATAATATAAAAGGGATTCCTTCGTATTTACGGGCTTGTTTACAGGCTTGAACGAAGAAACCGCCGGGACCGGCCTGAAAGGAGAAATGATCCGTCCATGCGTCCGCTGTACGAGAACCGTGAGGATACCCTGGCGCTTGAGACCGTCTGTGAGCATCCCTTTCCCCTGCACATCCATGAATCAGCCGAGCTGACCGTGATCGAGCAGGGCGAGAGCGAGATCACCGTAAGCGGCAAAAGCTACACGCTGCGCGCGGGCGACTGCGCGCTGGTCTTTCCCCTGATGGGACACGCCTACGGCGAGCAGCGCGGCACAGCGGGCTACACGCTCTTCATCGCGCCGGAAACGCTTCCGCGGTATACGGATATCTTCCGCGGGATGCAGCCGGAATGCCCCGTAATCCGCAAAGAACAGATGGATCCCATGTTCTTTACAGCGTATGAAAAGTTAAAGGCGCTGTACGCCCGGGGCGCGGAGAAGAATCTGCTTTTTGCCGCCTGCGCGCATACCCTGCTGGCCTGCGCGGTGACCGCCGCGAAGCCGGTCAACAGTGAGCCCTACGCCCGGCAGGATCTGATCTTCCATGTGGCGCGCTATATCGCAGATCACTGCACGGAAAATATCTCTCTGGAGGATACCGCCGCCGCGCTGGGCTATTCCGCTTCGCTCATCTCCCACCTGTTCAAGCTGCGCATCGGCATCGGCTTCCGCCCGTATGTCAATACGCTGCGCATCGGCAAAGCCCGGAACCTGCTGCTCACCACCCAGATGCGTGTGACCGATATCTGCTATGCCTGCGGATACGGCAATCAGCGTACCTTCAACCGGGCGTTTCTTGAGGAATGCGGCATGCCGCCGGCTGAATGGCGCAAACTGCACTTCGGTCAGCTGCCGGAAAACGGATCGCCGGAAGCCCCGCCGGAGGGCAGCGGCAAAAAGCTGCATGATTTCTTATAATAAAGGCCCCTCCTTCTTTCCCGCGTCCATGGTATAAAAACCATCATCGCGCCGCCCAACGCGTATATCTATCAATAATATCAATAAATGAAAGGAAGTCCTCTTTATGGCCCCCAAAAAGACAAACGGAAACAACAAAAAAGGCTTTGACCGCAGGGAATGGATCACCTGCGCCGCCGTGCTGATCGCGCTGGCCGTGATCATCGGCATCTTCTTCGCAACCGGGATCTTCGGTGGAAAGAAGCCGGACCCCGCCGGTGACAGCGCTGTGATCCCCGTCGGCAATGCCTCTCCCCTGTACGCCACGATCGAGGTGAAGGATTACGGCACCATCAAGGCAGAGCTTTATCCCGACATCGCCCCCATCACCGTGGCCAATTTCGTCAAGCTGGCCAACGAAGGCTTCTATGACGGTCTCACCTTCCACCGCATCATCAGCGGCTTCATGATCCAGGGCGGTGACCCCCTCGGCAACGGCACCGGCGGCAGCGGCGTCAACATCAAGGGCGAATTCAGTCAGAACGGCGTAAAGAACGACCTGAAGCACACCCGCGGCGTGCTTTCCATGGCCCGCAGTTCCATGCCGGATTCCGCTTCCAGCCAGTTCTTCATCATGCATCAGGACGCGCCCCATCTGGACGGCGCCTACGCCGCGTTCGGCATGGTCACCGATGGCATCGAGGTCGTGGATGCCATCTGCGCCAACACGCCTGTGACCGACCGCAACGGCACCGTGACAAAGGCCAATCAGCCGGTGATCACCTCCATCCGTGTTTCCGAAAACCCGTAACAGAGGACTCCGTCGGGATGGGCGGGAATAAAGTAAATCAAAAACAGGCAATCAAAAAGAGGATTTGAGACCTGAAAAGGCGGCAAATCCTCTTTTTGTATTGATCAGTGCTGCATCACAGACTGCAAAAAATCACGCGCGCGCTGGGTCTGCGGATGCTCAAAGAAGGCATCCGGCGTATTTTCCTCAACAATAGTGCCGCTGTCCATAAAGATGACACGGTCCGCTACACGCCGGGCAAAATTCATTTCGTGCGTCACGATCAGCATGGTCATGCCGTCCTTGGCAAGCTGCGTCATCACATTCAGCACTTCACCGATCATTTCCGGGTCGAGAGCACTGGTGGGCTCGTCAAACAGCATAGCCTTGGGGTGCATCGCGAGCGCGCGGGCGATCGCCGCCCTCTGCTGCTGACCGCCGGAAAGCTGCGAGGGCACTTTTTTCGCCTGATCCGCAACACCCACGCGCTCCAGCAGCTCCATAGCCTCGGCGCGCGCTTCCTTCTTCGGCCGGTGCAGTACATCCACCGGGGATACGATCATGTTATCCATGATGGTCATGTGGGCAAACAGGTTGAAGGACTGGAACACCATGCCGATCTGTGCACGCAGCGCGGCCAGTTTTTTGCCCTCCTCCGGCAGTTTTTCGCCTTCAATGAGGATCTCACCGGAATCGATGGTCTCCAGACGGTTGATGGTACGGCAAAGCGTGGATTTACCGGAGCCGGACGGCCCGATAATGACCACCACTTCTCCTTTTTTCACACTCAGGTTGATATCCTTCAATACATGCAGCTGACCATAATGCTTGTCTACATGCTTTAATTCGATCACAGTCGTCTGTTCACTCATGGTCACGCGCCTCCGTATTTGTTCATGCGTTTTGCCAGTTTGCCGGACAGCTTATTCAGCAGATAATTGATAAGAATATAAATGACCGCGACCACCAGATACACAGACACCAGCGCGTCATAATTGGAGATCAGCACCTTGGCGTTCTGCATCAGATCGGCGCAGGTGACCACATAAGCGAAGGTCGTGTCCTTCAGCACAATCACCAGTTCGGCGATCAGCGCGGGCACCACATAGCGGAAAGCCTGCGGGAAAATAATACGATAGAAAGCACGGCGTTCGGTCATCCCCAACGACACCGCCGCCTCGCGCTGTCCTTTGGGCACAGCCTGTACACCGGAACGGAACACCTCAGCCACTACACCGCAGGCCGAAATGGCACACGGCAGCGTAATGCGCCAGTACGAAGATAATCTTAATCCGAACTGCGGCGCGGCCAGGAAGAAGAAATAGATGAACAGCAGCGTGGGCACACCGCGTGTGAATTCGATCAACGCGGTCGCGGCAAAGCTGACAGGCTTCCAACGGCACAGTCTGCCGCGCATCAGCACAAAACCGATCACAAAGGTGATCACTGCCGCCATCAGCGCGACTTGCATGGTCATCAGCAGACCTTCGCCGATAAACCGCCAGGTGGTCCAGCGGCTAAAGAACTCCCAGTATTTAGCGTCCAGCTGGCCTGTGATATAAAACTGACGAATGATCAGCCCGATGAGCGCCAGAAGCGCGATGATCGAAACGGCAGTCACCGCTCTGATCCATCGTTTCGCCCTGGGGCCCGGCGCTTCATACAGCGCGTCGCGGATCGATACATTTCCTGCGCTCATCGTCTGATCCTCACTTTCCGATCGATCCAACTGCCGGCACGGCCGATCACCAGCGCGGTAGCGCAATAGATCGCCGCGGAAATGGCAAACGCCATGATACCGCCGGTCGCGTGGGTATTGATGTAATTCACCAGTCCCGTCAGATCCATGGGACGCAGCGGCACCTGTGACGCCAGTGCTGTTGTCAGCATCGTCGCCACCAGCAGATTGGTCATGGGCAGCACCGTGCTTCGCAGCGCCTGCGGAATGATAACACGGCGGATCATTTTGAAAAAGGTCATGCCCAAAGCACGGGCAGCCTCGATCTGTCCGTGATCGATGGTATTCATGCCGGCCATCAGATATTCAGAGCAGAAGGCCGATGGGATCAGGATGGTCGCTGTCAGCACGCAATCGCGGTAGGACAGCATGATCTGTAAATTAGGCAATGCATACACGAGCAGGATCAGCAGCGCGGCGCCGGGTATGTTACGGAAGATCTGTACATAGAAATCAGCCGCGGCGCGCAAGGGCTTGATCGGACTGACACGCGCGATGGTGATCAGCAATCCAAGCGCAAAAGCCGCGGCGAAGGATATGGCCGTCAGTTCCCATGTGGTGAACATAGCCTGTATGTATTTGTCTCCATACTTGGCCCACAGGTCCGGTAAACTCATGGTACCTCCTGAAAAAGAGGGCCTCAAGAGGTTTGGTCTTGAGGCCCGTCATGGACGATCCTCCCTGCACAGCAGAGAAAAAACTGACAAACAGGATCGTTTCGGATCGGATTATTCGGCGATGGCGGGAGCGGCAGGAGCCGTATCGATGCCGGTGCGGTCGCCCAGAGAGACCTGCCACAGCTGAGCCCACAGGCCGTTGTCTTCGATCAGCTTCAGGAATTCATTCACGAAAGCCACACCGTCGGAATCTTTGGGCAGGCCGATGCCGTAATTATCTTCGGGGCCGAAGGAATCACCGGCGACCTGATACTGACCGGGGTTCTTTACGATGGAGTTCAGGATCAGGGTGTAGTCAGTCACATAGGCGTCAGCACGGCCCTGTTCCACAGCGGTGCGGGCCTGGATATCATCTTCAAATTCCAGTACGATCGCGTCGGGAGCATATTCTTCCAGGATGGCGGGACCGGTGGAACCGCTCTGGGTAGCAACGTTCTTGTCAGCCAGGGCTTCCACACCGGTGATCTCGGTATTGCCGGCCTTCACCAGAATGGCCTGCTTGGAGGTGTAGTAAGGACCGGCGAAGGAAATGAGCTCGGCACGGGCGGGGGTGATGGAATAGGTGGCGAACACCACGTTCACTTCGCCGTTCTGCAGCACCGCTTCACGGGTGCTGGAAGTGACCTGGGTCAGTTCAAACTTGGATTCATCGCCCAGAATGTAACGGGCCAGCAGCTGATACAGACCGGCGTCAAACCCGCGGATGCCATTGTCGGTCTCATCCAGCTGACTGAACAGGAAGGAGGTACGGGTGCCGCCTACGCGAAGCACGCCGGCTTCCTTGATGGCGGTAGCCCAGGCACTGGCGGCGATCGCTTCTTCAGAAGCAACAGGGCCGGCAGCCAGCAGGGCGTCAAAAGCAGCCTTATCGATGGCAGTGGGGGCAGTTTCCTCTGCAAACACAACAGAGGCCAGCAAAAGAACCAGGGACAAAACCAGAGCAACGATCTTCTTCATAGTCAATTCCTTCTTTCCGGCCGTATCAGCCTGTTGTCTATGATAAGTGCAATGGCACGCATCATCCGGTATTCACGGTTTCAGGGTAACAAAAATGCAGACAGCGCTTTGCCCTGTCTGCATACATTTCTTCATTGATCTCAAATATCAATAGCGAAGGCCGTTGCAGCATGCGGGCACAATGAAACACATACACATGCAACAACACATCATCGCGGTACGGATCACAGTGCTCGCCTCCTTCGTTTCTTGGGAACACTGCCAGTATACGCACGTTTGTCTACTTTGTCAATAGACATTAATGTTTTTACTTTGTTTTTAAGTTTTTCTGTCACAGGCTCCGGCAGCAAACCTTTACTTTTTCTATGACCGGTATTAAAATGAACACGGAGGATGATCATAATGCTGGTATCGACCAAAGGACGCTATGCCGTCAGAATGCTGCTGGATATTGCCATGAATCAGGGAGATGGTTATGTTTCCATGAAGGATGTGGCCGCGCGGCAGCAGATCTCGAAAAAATATATGGAAACATTCACCGCCCAGCTGGCTTCCGCCGGCATTCTGGGCATCCGCAGGGGCAAGACAGGCGGTTATCGCCTGCTGAAAGCACCGTCCGAGGTGACGCTGCTGGAAATCCTTCGCCTGACAGAAGGCTCGCTCCACGCGGTCGCATGTCTGGAATGTGATCCCAATACATGCAAACGCGCGCCTTTCTGCGTGACACTGCCTGCGTGGGCCGGATTGGAAAAGGCGGTCCATGATTACCTGAATTCCGTCACGCTCCGGCAGCTGATCGACCAGGCCGGGCCGCAGCCGGAAAATCTGCAGGATTATCCCTGCGGCGTGTAACCGTGTAACAAGGATGAAACCATATCCAGGCACGCGAAAAATAACAATCAACTTTATCAGAACTATGAACGAAACTGTATATACCGACCCCGGAAAGTTCAGCAATATCAGACCTTTTGACGGAGTGATGAAACGATGATAAAGATCCTGTTCGTCTGCCTCGGCAATATCTGCCGCAGCCCCATGGCAGAAATGATCATGACCCATCTTGTACGGCAGAAGGGACTGGAAAAGCAATTTGTGATCGATTCCGCTGCCACCAGCACGGAAGAGATCGGGAACGGGATCTATCCCCCGGCCCGGGAAGAACTGCGGCGTCACGGCGTTCCGCTGTTGCCGCACCGCGCGCGGCAGATGACAAAAGCGGATTATGAGCGCTATGACCTGCTGCTGGGCATGGAGGAGCGGAATCTGCGCCGCATGACGGCGATCTGCGGCAGCGATCCGGAGGGCAGGATCCGCAAGCTGACGGACTACTCCGATGGCCGCGATATCGCGGATCCTTGGTATTCCGACCGCTTTGACATCACCTATGAGGAGATCACACGCGCCTGCGAAGGACTGATCAACACACTGCGGAAGGAAGGTAAGATCTGATATGAAAGAAGCGCTGATCCGGATCGCGAAAAAAGCCGGAGAGATCATTCTCTCCCGGCCTGAATTTGACATTGAGACCAAGGAAGGTCACGCCAATTTTGTGACCACGATCGATAAGAACGTGCAGACCTATCTGGAAAAAGCCCTGCCGGAGCTGCTGCCCGGCAGTGTGATCATCGGCGAGGAAAAGGAAAATGAATCGCTGACCGACGCGCCCACATGGATCATCGATCCCGTGGACGGCACCACCAACCTGATCCACGATTACCGCTGGAGCGCTGTTTCCATCGCGCTGGCGGTGGGAAAAAAGCCGGTGACCGGACTGGTCTATCAGCCCTACACCGGTGATATCTACTACGCGGAAGCCGGGAAAGGCGCTACGCTGAACGACAAAGCGATCCATGTGTCCCGCGTGCCCTTTGAGAACGCGCTGGTCTGCTTTGGCACATCTCCGTATGATCCGTCCCTCGCCAGGCGCAGCATGGACGCGGCGCTGGCCTTCCTGTATGCCTGCGCGGATATCCGGCGCGTGGGCAGCGCCGCGATCGATCTGTGCTATGTGGCCGCAGGGCGTCAGGAGATCTTCTTTGAACTGACGCTCAAGCCCTGGGATTACGCGGCCGGCATGCTGATCATCAAAGAAGCGGGCGGATGCTTTGAATTCCTTTCCGGCGGTTCTTTCGGTGTCAACGTCGGTGTTCTGGCCGCCGCGCCGGGCTGCATGGAAAAGGCAAAGGCTCTGCTGCAGGATCATGCCGGTATCTGACGGAGGCTGCGATGTGCGGACGTTTTTATCTGCCTGAGGAGGACAGCATGCAGGCCTTGAACGACCTGCTTGCCCGGCTGAACAGAAGCGATGTGAAACGCGGCGGCGAGATCAATCCCGGTGATACGATTCCGGTAATCGCCAACAGCCGGGAGATGGAAGCCAGGCCCTTCGGGATGAAATGGGGCTATTCCCTGCCCGGAAAAAGCGGGCTGATCTTCAACGCGCGCAGCGAGACCGCCGCCGCCTCTCCCCTGTTCCGGGACGGCATGGCCGTACGCCGGTGCCTGATCCCCGCCCAGCACTACTTTGAGTGGGAGAAGCGCGGACGGGAGAAGATCAGATACACGATCCGTCCGGAAGAGGAAGGCCTGTTCTACCTGGCCGGGATCTACCGCTTTGAGGGCAATACACCGGTGTGCGCCGTGCTCACACGCCCGCCCTGCGAACCGATCCGCTTCATTCACGACCGGATGCCGGTCATGCTGCCCCTCTCCCTGCAAAGCGCGTGGCTGGATGTGAAAACCCCTCCCCGTGATCTGCTGAACGAAGCGATCGAAAAAGTGATGTATACACCTGCCTGACACGAACTCAATACAGCATACGAAAAAGATCCCTTGCGGTATCATCTCCGCGAGGGATCTTTGTGATCATAGGATTTATTTACGGATGTCATCCCAAAGCCCGTTATACAGGCCGCTGCCGCCGGGGACCGAAACCACGGGCGTATCCTCCCGGATGACCGTGCCGCCGGTATAACCGGGCAGATCGCTCCACAGGCCGGGATAAGTACCCTCATCCGCGTAAGACGCGTTGCCGGTACCGTTATAACCCGGCAGATCGCTCCACAGACCGGGATAATCGCCGTTACCGGCTGCTGTCACAGGTCCTGAAGAGAAGTGCGAACCGTACCCGTCATTCATGCCGAAGCCGAAGTAATCAAGGAGACCGCCATACCCGTCGTCATCATCGTCATACCAGGAATCATCATCATCGCTGTTCCACCAGTCACTCAGCATGCCCCACAGGCCGCCCTGATTATGATTGGTGCCGGCATACATATGGAAGCCGTTGCTCACAGCGTGTTCCTCACCGTATTTCACGGCAAAGCCGCTCCACGCGGTGCCGGCAGCGACGGACGGATACAGTTCCAGATATTCCGGGAAATCCGAAACGGTGTAAGCCGGCCAGAACACGGAAACACCGCACGCGTACGCCGCCATGGAGGCGGAAACATCATTGAAAAGCACCACCCGATCCAGCGCCGCGCGTACCGCGGCTGTTTCCTGCGGCAGGGCGGATTCCAGCAGATCACAGACGAGGCGGATATCCACCAGATCGGTCGCATAGGCTTCCTCCTCGTCCGACTCATACTCGCCGAAGGACAGAATGCTTTCGCGAACCGTGGTCAGCACCGCCGGAGATTCCGCGATCAGCTGAGAGGCCGCGCGGCCCAGCGTATCCATCGCAGAGGTCAGCACGGACAGCTGCTGCAGGTCCAGAATGGAGAAGGTGACATTTTCGCGCGGATCGGACGCGGAGATCGTATCGACCAGTGAATCCGATACCGTTTCCAGCAGATCCCGTGTGGGAATGGAGGGATCGTCCTTCAGTTTTTTCAGCCAGGTCTTGTAATTCAGGCCTTCACCGGGCTCGCTGTCTTCACTGGCGCCCATATACAGGGCAAAGGGCTGCATGGTGGCAGCCACCTCCAGGCTGCCCATCAGGCAGGCGTCAAAGATGACAGCATCCAGCTTATTGGCGCCAAGGCCGCCCTTCAGCGCCTGTGTAAGTTCCTCCATCGTGAGGCCGTCATCATCATGCAGTTCATCAAAGCAGATGCCGTCCAGCGGGCCGCCGCCATGATTCCAGAGGATGAGGAAATAACGATCCGCCGGATATTTCGTGACACCGAACTGAATAAAATCCTTCAGCGTGGATGCCGCGCCCATGTTGCGGGAGGAGGACAGGCGCTGTACCTCCTTCAGGCCGTCCGCCGTGATCTCAAAGCGCATGTTCACGCTGCTGTCGATCGCGCGCATATGCCATTTTTCCGCGCCGCCGGTCTCGACGATGACCTTTACGGGGCCGTCCGCTGCGATCCCCGCCGAGATCATTTCCTTCAGGTCAGCGGAAGCGCTGCGGTCGACCGATTCAAGATCCGCGCCGCACATATATACCATGACGGTGGTGGTCATCCCGGCAGCCCCGGCAAAGCTGAAGCACCCCGCGATGAGCAGCACCGCGCAAAGCATGCTTAACCCTTTTTTCAGCATGTTTTTCTCTCCTTTGGGAAGGTCACAGAACAGGCGTAAAGGTGGACAGAATATCCAGCAGCTCATTCAAGCCCGCCTTGGTCAGCTGATCATCTTCATAATACATATAATACTCAAAAGAGATGCACCAGCCGCCGGACAGGGTTTCGGCATAATAGCTGTCACCGTAGCGTTGGGAGGAGATCTTGAACACCATGAAGGGAATGCTGTAATCCCCTACTTCATAAAGGCCCACATAGGTGGCCTTGTAGTCGCCGTCATCCTCCAGCCAGTCCTTCAGCGCTTCCTGATAATCAGACAGCTCGGACTTGCTCATTTGGGACAGGCTTTCGCCCGCGTAGCCGTCATCGTACGCGATATCCATCTCGATCACAGCATCCTCGCTGACCATATAGCCCAGATAAAAATACTGATCGGCAGGATCCGAATATTCATCATTTTCCGAGGTATCCACTTCCCAGTTATCCGGCAGATCCAGCTTAAAAGCACCCTTGGCCGTAAAAGTATCGGCATGGGCCGGAATGGCCGCCAGCATGATCATCATCACCAGCATGAAACTCATGATTTTTTTCATAAAAATGATCCTCCTTTTTCCTTATAAAAGCCGTGAAAAACACGTTCTTTTTTATCATACCTTCATTTGATCCATCGTGTCAATAAAGCATTCTGCATCCGGGGCCAGAAAAGAATTGCAATGCTTTCCGGGTTGTTCTATACTATTTATATTATCGTATACAAAGCGGCATTTTCTTCTCCTTTCCGATCAGACAGTTTCGCGCGGAAGAAAGGATCCCGATCTCTCTTTGCACCATTTTTCTTCCGGAGAAAGGCAGGCAACCGATGCGCATCATCCAACTGGACCCGGCCCATCTTCCCGAAAAACGAATGACAGTCACTGAAGACAGCTTTGCCGTGTGGCAGGCGCTCCCTTCCATGACGGAGGACGGCGCGTTCAGCGTCACCCTGCGCAGGGAACCGTCTGCCAAAACCGCGCGTTTCAGCAATTACACGCTGTTTGATCCCGCGCGCGGAGAGACCGGCGTGTGGGGGCTGCTGGAACAAAATGAGCTGCGCGGCGTGCTTGAAGTGCAGACCCGTCCCGACGGCACGATGCAGGTGTGCATGCTGTGCGTGTTTGAGGGCTTCCGCCGGCGCGGCTACGGAACACTGCTGGCTGCCAAGGCCAAAGAGATCGCCCGGCGTTCCGGCTGCGAACGGTTGTGCTTTTCCGTGCGTTCGGTCAGCAGCGGCGGCGTCGCGTTCCTGCTTTCGCAGGGAATGACCTTTTCCGGCTGCGATCTGTATGCCCCCTGTCCGGAGGATCCCGGCCGCACGGAGCCGCTTCTCTTCTTCACATTATCTTTACGATGATCCTTTCCGTCTATTATTTACGGAAGAACCGCGTCATTTCCACAGAAAGAAAGGACATATCATGAAAAAAATACTTATCACCGGCTTTGATCCCTTCGGCGGTCAGAGCGTCAACCCTGCCTGGGAAGCCGTTCAGACCCTGCCGGATGTGATCGGCGATGCTTCGGTCACGCGGCTGATGATCCCAACGGTATTCGGGGCCGCGGCAGAAAAGGTGATCAGCGCCATGCAGACGCTTCAGCCGGACATCGTGCTTTGCATCGGTCAGGCGGGCGGAAGAGAAAAGATCACATTTGAGGTCGCCGCGATCAACATACAGCATGCCGGTATCCCGGATAACGCGGGCGTACAGCCGGTCTTTGAGCCCATCACGCCGGAAGGCCCGGCCGCGTTTCTGACGACGCTGCCCGTTCATGATCTGCAGCAACGGTTGCACAGCGAGGGATATCCTGTTTCCCTTTCCTTCTCTGCCGGGACCTTTGTGTGCAATGATGTTTTTTACCGCGTACTGCAAGCCTGCGAAGGCAGCAACACCCGGATGGATTTCATTCATGTGCCCTTCCTGCCCGAACAGGCGCAGGGGCGTTTCCCCTCCCTGCCGCTTGAAACGATCACCGGATTCCTCACACGGCTGATCGAGCTCCTGTAAACCGCGTTTTTTGTTGATTTTTCGGCATTTTTTCATTACCGCGGGAATAATCGTCCGTTTCCGCGCGTTGTATCAGTGAAAGGCGTCCGCAGGATGCCGATGATTCAAAAGATCAGGATATACACCCTGCCGGCGTTGACTTTTCAGGCAGGCAGATGGTAAAATATCCTTCAGATCCTGATATCCCGTGGGAGGTATGTTTCAAATGAAATCGCTCAAGGTCCTCAGTCTTCTGGCAATCCTCGTTCTGCTGGCAGGCCTCTTTACCTTCAGCGCGTCCGCAGACGGCATTTACGCCAACTACGCGCTGAACGGCGATGCCAACAACACCACCATTTTCTATGTGTCCAGTTACGGCAACGCCTCGATCACCCTGCGCCAGAACGGCAAGGGCACCATGAAGCAGACCAGCAAATGGGATTCCTCCACGCGCTACAGCCTGCTTTACGGCATGTATAATGTCACCTACTCCGGCGCGTACGAGAACGGTTCCGTGGTCATGAAGGATGAAGAGTGCAAGCTCACCCTGCGCTACAGCGGCATCTACACCATCACCGTCACCCCGTACACCTTAAATGAGATCAACACCGTTCTTTCGGCTGATCACACCACCACCAACTGGATGTACACCTCCACCGGCTGGAGCGCTGTTCCCGCGTGGTCCATCGGCGGCGCGAGCAACTGTGTGTATTACGCCAACGGCGGCAATGTGACCGCGGCTCCCGTGATCCCCACCGCCACGCCGAAGCCCTCCGGCACCACCCCCACGCTTTCCATCTACAATGCCAACTATCCCACCAACCTCACCCAGGGCAGCAACTTCTCGCTGACCGGTATCATTTCCACCAACGTGGGCAGCATTACCAAGGTGACCGGTGAGATCTATAATGCCTCCGGCGTCAAGGTAAAGTCCATCAATATGTATCCTTACGCCGCCACCTATAACCTGAGCAATTATTCTTCTTTCTCCACCAACATGCATTTTGATCAGCTGACCCCGGGCAGCTACACCTACAAGCTGACGGCTACAGCCACCAACGGCGCGGTCAGCAATTCCGCCACCCTGGTGCAGGCCGGGTTCTATGTTTCCGGCATCATCACCGCGGCGCCTGCCACTCCCACCCCCGCGCCTGTGGAGCGTACCCCCTACCTGACCATCAGCAATGCCAACTATCCCGGCAACCTGGCCAGAGGCCTCACCTTCTATCTGCGCGGCACCGTCAGCACGGATGTCGGCAGCATCACCAAGGTAACCGGTGAGATCCTCAACAGCTACGGCACTGTGGTCAAGACCTACACGGTCTACCCCTACCAGTCCAGTTATTCTCTGGAGAGCTACTCCAGCTTCTCTGTCAACCTGGGCTTCAACACCCTTGCTGTCGGCACCTACACCTACCGCCTGACGGCTTCCGCCACCAACGGCTCCAAGAGCACCACCCAGACGCTGGTGCAGGCCGGCTTCAACGTATATAACAACATCACCGCCGCGCCTGTGACCCCCGTTCCCGTCACTGCTCCTCCCACGATTCCCCCTGTGACCGCGCCTCCCACGCCCGTGATCCCCGCGCCTGTCATTTCCGGCAACAGCTTCAACAACCCCGGCTCTCTGGAGGAAGGCACCGGCTTCAACCCCGCCGGTTATGTGTACTGCGACATCGGCCAGATCACCGAGCTTAACTGCTCCGTTTACAATTCCAAGGGCGCGCTGGTGCTGAGCGGCACCGTTTATCCCTACGCCTCCTCCTGCACACTGGGCAGCTACAGCGAGATCACCGGCATGAAGTTCTCTTCTCTCACCGCCGGCAACTACACCTACAAGGTAAGCGCCACCGCCTGGAACGATTCCCGCTCCACGGTGACCACCGTCTACTCCAAGGGCTTTGTGGTGCGTCAGAAGCCCCAGCCGGTCGAACATTATGTCATCGTCTATCCCAGCGATTACGACACCCAGTTCAAGCCCGGTACCGCCAAGAATCCCGATAACGAAAAGCGTTACGAGAACCTGTTCAAGATCATGGACGATGATGTCAAGACTTCCTTCCTCTGGCTGATCTATCAGTCCGAATACAAGGATGAGGTGCCTGACTTCTCCTTCTCCTTCCCCGGCTCCAGCATCAGCACGATCGGTATCCGCAACGGTTATCTGCAGGGCAGCTGGGACAACTATGAAGAGAACGCCCGTGTGTACAAGTTTGATGTCGTCATCACCGATGCCTCCGGACGTCAGTACACCGAGACCATCAAGCTGAATGACACCTACACCAAGGAATATCAGATGCTGGATCTGAGCCGCACCTACACCGATGTCGTCAGCATCGATCTGAGCGCTGTGGAAGTCAAGATCGGTAAGAAGAGCACCTACAGCTGCTACCTGACCGACGTCCAGTTCTACACCAAGGAATGATCCCCATATCATGATCCTTCGCGTCCATCCTTCCCGGATGGGCGCTTTTTTAATGCCGGCCCGGCATGGATCACAGGGCGTGTCCGCCGATACAGTACTGGATCAAGCAAGTGAAAAACTGATGTTATTCTTGACATTGCCCCCGTCAGGCATTATACTGATTTTACAATCAACATCGTTAGGAGTGTGTTCTTCTATGTCAGAAAAGGCTTCCCGCAACTGGTTCGCCGGAAAAGGTTTCCCGCAGGTCATCTGCTGGCTGCTCTATGCCGTTTCCTTCTTTTGGGGGCTGGTCATCCTGCTGAGCTATGTTTCTCAGGACGCGCAGAAGGGTGTGACTCCCGTTACGCTTTTCTGGATCTGCGGTCTTCTGTATATGGTTTCTCCCTTCCTCATGTCCGTCTGCACCCGCAAGTATGAGACCGCCGCTCTGAACAAGGTTCTCCCCTTCGGTGGCTGCATCGTGGCCTGCGCGAATATCGTCGTTGCCGTTTTCATGTTCCTTCAGGCCTATGAGCCCGCCTCTGCCTGCATCATCAGCGGTGTGGTCGGCGTCCTGTGCATGCCCGTCAGTCTGGCGCTGCACATCCTGTGCCTCGGCCTTTTCAAGAAATAAATTCCGTCACTGTAGCAGATCACCGTTTTCAAGCCGGTGATCTGTTTTTTATATTCAAAAAGACTGTGCAAGCGTTCATCACGCTCACACAGTCTTATTTTTTGCTTTTTTTACAGGGTCACGCCTTTTTTCCAGATGGCCATGTCCTCGCACTCGTTGTTTTCCGCCATGGTCTCCCTGCCTTCGGCGGTTTGAAGCACCAACTGCAGTAGCTGTTCGCCCAGCGTATCCAGCGGTGTGCCCTCCGTGACCAGCGCGCCGGCATTGAAGTCGATCCACGCGTGCTTCTTCTGCGCCAGCGGTGTATTGCTGGCGATCTTCAGCGTGGGCACGGGCGCGCTGAAGGGCGTGCCGCGACCGGTGGAGAACAGGATCAGCTGCGCGCCGCTGGCTGCCAGCGCCGTGGAGGCGATCAGGTCATTGCCGGGGGCGCAGAGCAGGTTCAATCCGGGGGTCTTCACGCTCTCGCCGTAGTTCAGCACGCCGCGCACATACGCGGTGCCGCTCTTCTGCGTGCAGCCCAGGCTCTTGTCCTCCAGCGTGGTAATGCCGCCGGCCTTGTTTCCGGGGCTGGGGTTCTCATACACCGGCAGGCCGTGTTTGGTGTAATAGGCCTTAAAGTCATTGATCAGGCTTACGGTCTTATTGAACAGGGCTTCATCCGGGCAGCGCGCCATCAGCAGGGTCTCCGCGCCGAACATCTCCGGCACCTCGGTCAGCATGGTGCTGCCGCCGTACGCGCCCAGCAGATCGCTGAAGCGGCCGATGACCGGGTTGGCCGTAATGCCGCTCAGGCCGTCGCTGCCGCCGCACTTGAGGCCCACCACCAGCTTATCCATCCCGACCGGCACGCGCTTTTCTTCCGCCGCGCGGTCGATCAGTTCACGAAGCACTGCCATCGCGGCTTCGTATTCATCCTCATGATCCTGGCTGATCAGGAAACGCACGCGTTCCTCATCCACATTCTCCATGTGCGCGCGGATCTGATCCACACCGCTGTTCTCGCAGCCAAGGCCCAGCACCAGCACACCGCCGGCATTGGGATGGCACGCCAGACGCGCCAGAATGGTGCGGGTGTCCTCCTGATCATCGCCCAGCTGGCTGCAGCCGTAGGGATGCGGGAAGGCCAGCACCTTCTTCACGCTGCCGTGCACATAAGCCTGCGCGTCCCGCGCCAGTTTTTTCGCCACGCCGTTCACACAGCCCACTGTTGGAATGATCCAGATATCATTGCGGATACCGGCGCGTCCGTCCTTACGGGGATAGCCCATGAAGGTGCCCGCTTTCTTTTCCGGCACCGGGCATTCCACCGGCTGATAGGTATATTCCAGACCGTCGCTCAGGCCGGTCTTCAGGTTATGCGTATGCACATGGGTACCGGCGGGGATATCCTCCTTCGCGATACCGATCGGCGCGCCGTACTTGATCACCTTTTCCCCTGCTTTGATATCACGCAGCGCGGCCTTATGCCCTTGTGGGATCTCCATCTGCAGGGTGATGCCCAGCACATTCTCTCCCTTGCTCAGCGGACGCAGCGCCACCGCCACATCATCGCCGTCATTGATGCGAAGCACATCCAGCATACCATTTGCTCCTTCCGGGCCCCTCCGCTTTTTTGAAGGGGGCTCTTGTCAAACGGGGATGTCTCATCCGAAACATCCCCGTTTCTGTATTTTTGTTCATCCTGCCATGCAGGAGCGCGGTTCTGTTTTCCCGATCACTTCAGCAGATCTTCCAGCGCCTTCTGCATGCCGCGTTCCGCGATCTTCTGCAGGCTGTCGGCGATCGCCTGTTCCATGCCGGGAACAGCGGTCAGATCCTGACCCCAGAATTCCGTGTTGCTCAGCACCTTCTTCGCCTTTTCGGCCGGGCTGTCATTCAGGATGCCGCCAAAGAAGCGCAGCGCGCTCTCGTCATCCTTGATCATGTAGTTTTCATCGCCGCGCACACCGGTCAGCGCGCCGTCCGTCAGATCAGCCGCCTTGGGGGTGGTGTAGAAGGCGATCAGCGCCGCCAGGGAGAAGGTCATGCATACGGGCAGCTTGCCCTCGTTCTTCACATAATCCAGCAGGCTGGGCATGCAGCGGGCGCGCCACTTGCTCACGCTGTTGAGCGCGATGGCCAGCAGCATGTGCTTCACAAAGGGATTGCGGAAGCGCATGATGACGGCATCGGCGAAAGAGAGCAGATCCTCCTTCGGCAGGGTCAGGGTGGGGATGACTTCTTCAAAGATCACCTGACGGATGTACTTCATCATCAGTTCGTCATCCATGCTCTGACCCACGGTGTCATTGCCCTTCAGATAGCTGGCCAGCACCATGCTGGTGTGCGCGCCGTTCAGGATGCGCACCTTGCGCTGCTTGTAGGGCTTCTGATTGGGCGTGAAGATGACAGGCAGCCCGGCCTTGGCGAAGGGCAGCTCATCGCTCAGATCCTTCTTGCTTTCGATGACCCACAGCGCGAAGGGCTCGCCGGTCACGATCAGCTCATCGCGGTAGCCCCACTTTTCCCACAGCTGTTCATCCTCGCCGCGGGGATAGCCGGTAATGATGCGGTCCACCAGCGTGCTGGTGAACACACAGGCCTCCTCCAGCCACTGCAGGAAGCGGTCACCCAGCTCCCAGCGCTTGGCCAGTTTGATCACGCACTCGTGCAGCACGATGCCGTTATCGTCGATCAGCTCCACCGGCAGAATGACCAGGCCCTTGTCCGCGGCATAGTCAAAATGCTTCGCGCGCTCGTACAGGAACTGGCACAGCTTGGCCGGGTAGCTCGCGGGCGGCATCATATCGATGGTATCGGTCTCGCTGTACACGATACCCGCTTCCGTGGTATTGCTGATGATATAGCGCAGGCTTTCCTCCCGCGCGTAGGAAATGTATTTGTCATAGTCCGCGTAGCAGTCCACCGTGCCGGCAATGCTGGTGATCACGCGCTCGATCTGCTTCGGCTCACCGTCCACCATGCCGCGCAGCGCCACGGTGTACACATTCTGCTGATCGTTAAAACGCTGCAGGCTGCCCATATTGATGGGCTTCACCAGCACGATATTGCCGCCGAACAGCCCCTGCTCATTGAGAATATCCAGCATATAATCGGCAAAGCCGCGCAGGAAATTGCCTTCCCCGAACTGCAGCACTTTGACCGGACGTTCCACTGTCTGATAGACTTCATTGATGCGTTTCATATTACGCCCTCCTCTGTCTCCGCGCCATGTAAGCGCTACCATTATTCTATTCTGTTTTTTCCCCTCCGTCAAGAACAAAATACACACTTTTCGCCTTATCTGGGCGGATTTAAAAATAATTCTTGCAGTTTTTGCTGAAACAAACTATAATATTATGTAAGCAATATACGTAAGTGATTACGAAAATTGTTCCATCAAAGGAGTCCTTCATGAATATTTACGAAGTTGCCAAACGGGCCGGTGTGTCCACCGCCACCATTTCCCGCGTTCTCAATAACGCCCCCGGTGTCTCTCCGGACACCCGCGCCAAGGTGCGCGCCGTCATGGAGGAGTGCGATTATCAGCCCAATGCCTTCGCCCGCGGCCTCGGTCTCAACACCATGAGCACCATCGGCCTCATGTGCGCCGATGTGGCCGATCCCTATCTCGCCCGCGCCGTCTCCTATCTGGAAAAGGCCTTCCGCGAAAAGGGCTACGACAGCTTCCTGTGCTGCTCCGGCCGCGCGTGGAACACCCGCAAAAGTTATATGGAAATGGTCCTCAACCGCCGTGTGGACGGCGTGGTGCTCATCGGCAGCCACTTTGTTGAAAACGATAAAAAGAAAAACGCCTACATCCTCGACGCGGCGCAGCATGTGCCCGTGCTGATGATCGGCGGCGCGCTGGACGCCCCCGGCGTATACAGCGTGCTGTGCGATGACACCGCCGGCATGGAAAGCATGACCGGCCTCGTGCTTGAAAACGGCGCGAAACACCCGGTCTTTCTGTACAGCCACGCCTCCTATTCCGGCCTCCGCAAGCTGAAGGGCTTTGAACAGGCCTGCCGCCGCGCGGGCATCGATATCCCCGAGGAGGCCAAGGCCCACCTGTGCAGCGGCAATGACACGCTGGATCAGGTCTCCCGCACGCTGGATGAGATCCACACCCGTTACGCGTTCGATGCCATCATCGCCAGTGAAGATCTCATCGCCGTCGGCGCCGTCAAGTATTGCAAAAAGCACGGCCTCCGCGTGCCGGAGGATGTGCAGGTCACCGGCTATAACGACAGCGACATCGCCCGCGCCTGCGAGCCGGAGATCACCTCCCTCGATAACAAGCTTCCCTCCCTCTGCCAGCGCTGCGTGGATACCATGATGAGCGCCCTGAAGAAGGAAGAAGTCCCCAAGCAGACCGTCTTCTCCGGCGAGATCCAGAAACGCCGGAGCACAAAGTAAACTATCTATCATCCATCGCCCTGTTCCTCGTTTTTCGGGGAACGGGGCGTTTTCATAACTATGTACTCGGCATGATCTTTCCTCTTATGATATACCTCTCATCCCCCGTCCTCATCTCTCCTTCCACGATGATGTTCGCCTTTCTTTCATACATCCCTGAATTCTAAAGTCTTTCACAGTTAAGAATAGATCCATTTATTGAATACACAGAACAAAAGAGATCATGAACAAACTCGCAAGCGCGTTCACGACCTCTTTTATCTTAAAGATCATTGATTTGATTATTCTTCTTATTCTGAATTTCCTTCACTTGACTATCTGTGTATGTAATATAACACAAATCAACAGTATAGTACCAAGTGTACATCTACATATGTTGGTAATTATACAGCTCAATTTTAACATTATACTATGGACTTGTATACACATATGGTAACTCAAGGTATCCCTCATTGAGCACATATTGTTCCTATGCTTCTAAAGCTGCCGGTCCTTTAATGATGAAGTGTTTCCCGTTAACGAATCCTATACGATTTGAAAGCCCGGTTAGATGGCTATAATATCCGACAGAATAGTTATCAGAGTACTTTTTCAGAATACTTCTGACAAGACTAATCCACGCTTCATTCATAGCCGTATCATTTCCAAAGTCATCACCATTAAAGTGGTATCTTGTCTCAACTAATACAGATTTTCCATCACGTTTTTCGAAGCGGTATTCAATAAATGAATCATCAAAACCCGCAACAGTTCCGACTGGAGTTTTGTAAACCTCATAGTCTGCTCCAACCTTTACTTTTGTTATACTGGATTTGGCTTTCACCTCTTCTACAGTATCGAAAAACTTTATTCCCCCTGGGAACGTAACATCATATGTATCGGCAGAAACACCGGAGATAAATGTACTTATTACAACAATGATCAATAAGAAAGAGACTGATTTCTTCATGTTATTCCTTTCTTTGAGGATCAGACAGTACTTAAGTTGAGATTATAGAAATACTGATCGATAACATCATTCCACTCCAAAGCAAAGTACATGTCAAACAAACCCTGGCGTTTCATATCATTCATTATATTGGTAGGTGTCATGTGTAATCCTGTCGTATCATAAATATCCCAGCATATTTCGCGGTTCTTTGTGTAAGGATAATAAATGATGATCAGTACATCTTCGTCCGTGTAGAAATAACAGGTAACACTCTTTTCCGCTTTGTTCATGGAAACAAATATACTACAGCTTGGCATCATATAGGACAAAAACTCTTTATTATTTCGTATGTTGTTAAGCTATATCATCGATAAAGCAGTAAACAAAGCACCCCGACTATACCACGCTTCATGTGATGCATCAACTAAACTCAAGATAGACGAATAGAATTCTCCACTTGTTTGGTTTTCGGCTGTGGCTTGAGCGCCAAGGCAAAAGCCCATAGAAAGAACAACCACTAACATCAAAGATAAAAATCTCATGAATAATATCCTCCATAATCTGTTACTGTTCATTAAGACTACAAATCTCTTTTCTATCATCGTCTGCGAATCAATATGCTAAGAAAAACCCTTTCTTCAATAAGAATCCTCACAGGTGTCCATTCGCGCGAGCCACAAGAGCCGCAATGATCAAGCCTAACTCTCCAATAGTAAAGATAATCGAGAAGACAAAGCCCAGTGTGCTAAGTTTGTGTGCCGCTTTAGTCTTTCCAAAGTAGCCACCGGCAATCTTAGCGGCTTGAGCTGCCCTTATTCTTCCGACTAAGCCAAAAATAAGTCCAAGAATCATGATCTCGAAAAAGATGAGGGACAAAATCCCCATCTTCAGCCCGGAAGATGCATAGAGATTAATCTTAGCAGAAGAATTCTGCTCCGGTTCCGGACTTGAGACCTTCTGTCTCACCCCACATCCCGAACAAATCATCTCGCCTTCTTCCATTTGCCTTCCACAGCTTGAGCATCGCATAGCATATTCCTCCTTTGTCGATTTATAGCAAGTTATTTCCTATCGCTAACCACATATTATCTCTATTTGAGATAATTGTCAATATCTCAAATTGTGAAATTTATAATATCTCTAAAAAAATGGAGATATTAGAATGAGTACGTTCAAAAGAATCAAAGACCTGAGAGAAGACAACGACATCAAGCAGATCGACATAGCCAACTATCTTCATATTGCACAAAACACTTATTCGCAATACGAAAATGGCCAACGGCAAATTCCAATCACGGTTTTGATTCAACTCGCTCGTTTTCACCGCGTTTCAACAGACTATATCTTGGGTTTAACCGATATTCCAACCCCTTACCCTTTTTCCGAGGAATAAACCATCCGCCATTCAACATTTCATCATATCAAAAAGATACTCTTCATATTTCATTATCCTCATCCGCCCTCCCCCCTCATCCTCTTGCATAAGCCCCGGCATTTTGCTATGATGCCATTAACAGCAACCGCCGACCGTGAGCCTCCGCTCCACACGGCGCAGATATGAGGTGGAAACATTGACTGAACAGGATCAGATCCGTATCCGCGAAAAATTCATCTGCCCGGCAGCAGCCGGCATGGAGATAACCATTTTCGAAGGGCCGGGGCTGCACATCCTATTCCGGGATCAGAAGGCCGCGATCATCGCGGAGGACGCGAACGCGCTCGCCCGCGCGTGCTTCCTGTTGTCCTGCGCCGTCCGGGAGGGGAAAACCGCGCTGGAAGTGCATCAGCACCGGCACATTGCCTCCTGCGGCGCCATGATCGACGCCTCCCGCAACGCGGTGCCCACCGTGGAAGCCGTCAAGCGCATGATGGACAAGCTGGCCATGCTGGGTATGAACCTGCTGATGCTCTACACCGAGGACACCTACGAGGTGCCGGGGCAGCCCTATTTCGGCTATCTGCGCGGCCGCTATTCCCGGACGGAGCTGCGCGAACTGGATGACTACGCCTATTCGCTCGGCATCGAGCTGGTCCCCTGCATCCAGACACTGGGGCACATGGAGCAGTTCCTGCAATGGAGCGGCAACTACGCCCTGCGCGATCAGAATGACATCCTGCTCATCGATCAGCCGGAGACCTACCGCCTCATCGAGGACGCGATCGCGGGCCTCCGTTCCTGCCTCCGCGCCAAACGCGTCCACATCGGCATGGACGAGGCGCACGGCGTTGGGCTGGGGACCTATCACGCCGCGCACGGGGAGGTCGATCGCTTTGCCCTGCTCAGCCGCCATCTGCAGAAGGTGTGCGCCATCTGCGAAAAATACGATCTTCACCCCATGATGTGGAGCGATATGTTCTTCCGTCTGGGTTCAAAGCAAAACGCGTATTATGATCCCGAGATCGTCATCCCGGACGAGGTCATCCGCATGATCCCGAATGTGGACATGGTCTACTGGGATTATTATCACAACGATCAGTCCTTCTACGATCACATGCTGGAGCAGCACGCCCGGATGGGCCGCACAGTGTTCGCCGGCGGCGTATGGGCGTGGAGCGGTTTCCTGCCGCACGTTAAAAAGACCCGCGCCACCATGACCCCGGCCCTGCGGGCCTGCGCCGCGCACCGGGTGGACACTGTGTTTGCCACACTTTGGGGCGATGACGGCGCCGAGACTAACGCCCTGCTGGCCTTCAATCAGCTGCCCATTTTCTCCGAGGCCTGCTGGCAGGGTGAAAATGTGCCGGAGGAGGAGATCGCCCGTCTGGGCGAGCAGCTCACCGGCGTTCCGGATGCCGCTTTCCGCGCCTTCGGCGAGTTCTATCCCACCGATGCCGAGGAATACCGCCCCGGCAAGGGTTTCATCTGGTGCGATCTGCTGTATCCGCTCATGCATTATCCGCTGCCGGAGCCCTTATCGGATACCATCGCCCGCTTCCGGAATGCCGAAGCCGTGCTCCGCGCCTTCCCGGATCACATTGAGGCGGTCTTCGCGGCGCTTTGCTTCCGTGTCGCGGCTGAAAAGGCCGATATCATCCGGGAGCTGCGCGCCCGATACCTCGCGAAGGACAAACAATACCTGCAGCAGCTCGCTGAGGAGCGTATCCCCGCCCTTCTGGAACACTATCATCAGCTCATGCTCACTCACCGCGCGCTGTGGGAGCGTGATAACAAGCGCAATGGCTGGGAGGTGCTGGCGCTGCGCTACGGCGCGGTGACCGGCCGCCTTCAGGATGTGCAGGATGCCCTGCGCCGTTACCTGAACGGCACGCTCGAAACGCTCTGCGAACTGGATGAGGAACCGCTTTACGCCAACCGTGCCGCCTATCTCAATTACGCCGCCTTCGTCTCCCCTTCCATGATCCAATAACCCCCTTTTACCGCAAGCAAAAAAGGCCGGGATCGTTTCCCGGTCTTTTTTCATGCAAAAAACGCGCAAAAAGGGAGGGCCGTCAGGCCCTCCCGGGATTATTTCGTTACAGCCTGCCATTCAGGCCGCCTTGCGGAAAGGATCAGCCGTTATAGCGCTCCTTGCCGGCATAGGTGGTGTGCAGCAGCTTGTGCGCCTTATGAGAGTTGGGCTGGCCCAGGAACTCATCATACAGCTGCTTGACCTGCACGTTCTCATGGCTGCGGCGGGAAGCCTTCTGCGTATCCTCCAGGTAGAGGGCGGCGGCACGCTTGGCACGGAAGGTGTCAAGGATGTCATCGTCTTCATTGGGCAGGAAGCAGGGCTTCACGAAGGGCTGACCGCCGCCGGCGATGCAGCCGCCGGGGCAACCCATGATCTCGATGAAGGTGTAGGGAGAGGTGCCTTCGCGGATCTGATCCAGCAGCACCTTGGCATTCTTCATACCGTGAGCCACAGCCACCTTGATCTCCAGGCCGCCCAGGTTGAAGGAAGCTTCCTTCACGCCTTCGAAGCCGCGGACCTGTTCAAATTCGATGGTGTCCACTTCGCCCTTGGTCAGGGTCCAGGCAGCGGTACGCAGGGCAGCTTCCATAACACCGCCGGTCACGCCGAAGATGACGCCCGCGCCGGTATATTCGCCAACCACATCGTTATCGAATTCTTCATCAGCCAGCTTATCAAAGCGGATACCGGAGCGCTTGATCAGGCGGGCCAGCTCACGGGTGGTGAGCACGGCGTCCACATCACGCAGGCCGTCCACTTCCATCTGCTCGCGGTCCTTTTCGCCCTTCTTGGCGGTGCAGGGCATGATGGAAACAACGAACATATCTTCGGGCTTCACGTCATGCTTCTCGGCCCAGTAGTGCTTCAGGACAGCGCCCATCATCTGGTGGGGGCTCTTGCAGCTGGACAGGTGATCCAGCTGATCCGGATAGTAGTATTCAGCGTAGTTGATCCAGCCGGGAGAGCAGCTGGTGATCATGGGCAGGCAGCCGCCTTCCTTCACGCGGGTCAGCAGCTCGGTCGCTTCTTCCATGATGGTCAGGTCGGCGCCGAAGTTGGTGTCGAACACCTTCTTGAAGCCCAGACGACGCAGGGCAGCCACCATCTTACCGGTGACCAGCGTGCCGATGGGCATGCCGAATTCCTCACCCAGCGCGGCGCGGACAGCGGGAGCGGTCTGCACCACCACATACTTGCCGGCCTTCATGGCGGCGTCCACCTTGTCGATCTCGGAAACTTCCATCAGAGCGCCGGTGGGGCACACGGAGACGCACTGGCCGCACAGCAGGCAGGGGCTGTTGGCGAAGGAGCGGTTCTGGGCAGGAGCCACGATGGCGTTGAAGCCGCGCTTTTCGAAGCCCAGCACGGACAGGCCGTGGGCATTCTTGCAGCGCTCCACGCAGCGGCCGCACAGCACGCACTTGGAGGTATCACGCATGATAGAGGGGGTCAGCTGATCCACGGTCACCGCGGTCTTCACACCTTCGTAGGCGTTGTCGCGGGCACCGGTCACCTGAGCCACATGCAGCAGTTCGCAGCACTCGTTCTTCGCGCACTGCTGGCAGTTCTTGTTATGGTTGCTGAGCAGCAGCTCAACACTGGCGCGGCGGGCGGCAACAGCCTTGGGGGAAGAGATGGTGATCTCCATGCCCTCGGCAACGGGATACACGCAGGACGCGACCAGGCCGCGGGCGCCGGTGGCTTCCACCAGGCAGACGCGGCAGGAACCACGGGAGCATTCGCCGTGGTTGTAAGCGCACAGAGAGGGAATTTCAAACCCGCATTTCTTTGCAGCTTCGAGGATGGTCAGACCGGCCTCGACCTGAAAGGGAATGCCTTCGATCTTAATGTTTACCATAGCCATTTCCTTTCACCTCCATTAAGCCTTTTCGATAGCCTTGAACTTGCAGGAAGACATACACATACCGCACTTGATGCACTTATCGGCGTCAATGACGAACGGCGTCTTACCCACGGTGCCGGTGATCGCGTTGACAGGGCACTGACGCGCGCACAGGGAGCACTTCTTGCACTTGTCGGGATCGATCTTGTACTGCATCAGCTTCTTGCAGACGTGAGCCGGGCAGCGCTTGTCCACGATATGAGCCATATACTCCTCGCGGAAAGCCTTCAGGGTGGAGAGGATGGGGTTGGGCGCGGTCTGGCCCAGAGCGCACAGGGAGTTGGCGCGCACGTGATCGGCCAGTTCTTCCAGCGCGGTCAGGTCATCCAGCGTGGCCTTGCCTTCGGTGATCTTGGTCAGCAGCTCCAGCATACGCTTGGTGCCGATACGGCAGGGGGAGCACTTACCGCAGGATTCATCGCAGATGAATTCCATATAGAACTTCGCCACGTCCACCATGCAGTTGTCTTCGTCCATGACGATGGCACCGCCGGAACCCATCATGGATCCCTTGGCAACGAGGGTATCGAAGTCGATCTCAGCGTCCAGATCCTTCTCGGTCAGACAGCCGCCGGAAGGACCGCCGGTCTGGATGGCCTTGAACTTCTTGCCGCCGGGAATGCCGCCGCCGATGTCATAGATCAGCTCGCGCAGGGTGGTGCCCATGGGCACTTCCACCAGACCCACGTTGTTGATCTTGCCGCCCAGAGCGAACACCTTGGTGCCCTTGCTCTTTTCGGTGCCGTACTGGGTGAAGGCTTCCACGCCCTCACGGAAGATGTAAGGCACGCAGGCCAGGGTCTCAACGTTGTTCACGATGGTGGGGCAATCCCACAGACCCTTCACAGCGGGGAACGGAGGACGGGGACGCGGCATACCGCGCTGACCCTGGATGGAGTTCAGCAGAGCGGTCTCTTCGCCGCAGACGAACGCGCCGGCGCCCAGGCGCAGATGCACATGGAAGCTGAAGCCGGTGCCCATAATGTTATCACCGATCAGGCCCAGCGCTTCGGCCTGCTTGATGGCCAGCTTCAGGCGGTTGACGGCGATGGGATATTCAGCGCGGACATAGAAGTAACCGTTCTGAGCGCCGATCGCGTAACCGGCGATCATCATACCTTCGATGACAGCCAGGGGGTTGCCTTCCAGGATGGAACGATCCATGAAAGCACCGGGGTCGCCCTCGTCACCGTTGCAGACGACGTACTTTTCGCCGTCGGGCTGAGCGAAAGCAAACTGCCACTTACGGCCGGTGGGGAAGCCGCCGCCGCCGCGGCCGCGCAGGCCGGAAGCCAGCACGTCATTGATAACGGCCTGACGCTCCATGCCCAGCGCCTTCACCAGACCCTGGAAAGCACCGGCGCCCAGCGCTTCGTTGATATCTTCGGGATCGATGGAACCGCAGGCGTGCAGAGCCACACGGCGCTGCTTGCGGTAGAAGGTGATATCTTCCTGCTTGGCGATCTTCTCACCGGTGGTGGGATCCACATACAGCAGGCGCTCCACCACGGTGTCGTTCACGATGTCGGATTCCACGATCTCGGCGACGTCTTCGATCTTCACCATGCGGTAGAGGGTATCTTCGGGGTAGATCTTGGCGAAGGGGCCCTGAGAGCAGAAGCCGAAGCAACCGACCTGATTGACGGTCACTTTGTCTTCCAGACCCTTTTCAGCGATGATGCGCTTGAATTCGGCCATGATCTCGGCAGAATTGGAAGAAAGGCAGCCGGTACCGCCGCAAAGAACGATATGACGCTTTCCGTCCGCGCCGGAGAACTTGGCATCCATGCAGGCAGAGCAATCATGAGATACCTGCTTAAACTGTTCCTGATTCGTGATCATTGATCAAGCACCTGCCTTTTCTCTGTATTCGGCAATGATGCCGGGGACAGCGTTGACAGCCACCTTGGGATACACCTTGCCGTTGATGGAAACGGCGGGGGCGATACCGCAGGCGCCGATGCAGCGCAGCGCGTCAATGGTGAACAGACCGTCTTCGGTGGTCTCGCCGGTGCCGATGCCCAGCAGCTCGGAGAACTTATCGATCACCTGCTGAGCGCCCTTCACATAGCAAGCGGTGCCCAGGCAGCAGCCGATCACGTACTTGCCCTTGGGCTGAAGGGAGAAGAAGGAATAGAAAGTGACAACGCCGTAGATTTCGGCGACAGAAATGCCGGTCTTCTCGGAAACGAGCTCCTGCACTTCCAGGGGGATGTAGCCATACTCCTTCTGGATGTCGCTGAGGATCATCATCAGAGGGGTCCGCTCGTTCGCGTAGCGATCGCAGATCTCAGTAATCTGCTTCACGGCGGCTTCTTGCAGATGGGCCATGGGATTACCTCCTTAAACATTGGGTTCTCATCAATGTGCGTATATAAAAATATACATACCTGCCATAGGCATCTTCATCATTTTAGCATAACCTAACCCCGTCTGTAAAGCAATTTCTTCGGATTGAAATCCACTTCGCTGACGCTCCGTTGGGTTTTCAATCCGGCTTTTTACGGGTATTTTTGCTCCGCAGGCTCCGCAAATCCCCGCCCGCCCGGCGAAGCCGAGCGAGACGATATTAAATGGGGGAGGCCCCCCATGCCCCCCGGAGGGGCGCTCTGCGCTATCGGATGGGAAAGCCCGATGGGCTTTCCCGTTTGGCTGAAACGGGTGATCATTTATCGGATCGAAAACCGATACGCTTTCGGAGCGGGGAAGGGTGATGGAGGGCGTGATCCGGTCGTATGGTTATTCTTTTGCTTGGTGTGCCCTGATCGCGGAGATGTGGGCGGCAAGATCGCGGAAGGAGCCGTGCGGGAAGGCGGAGGGATCGGCGTTTTCGGTGTGCAGGGGACAGGTATCCAGGAAGAAGAAGGACATGCCGGCCTTCAGGGCGGCGGAATCCTCGACCAGGTCATTGCCGACCATGAGGCATTCGGACGGGGAAACACCGAGACGCTCCGCGACCTCGAGATAATAGGCCGGATTGGGCTTGCAGAAGTGGGAATCCTCATAGGCGGTGATGCAGGCGAATTCATCCGGTGTGAAGCCGGCCCACCGGAGGCGCTTTAAAACGGCCATGCGGGGGAAGATGGGATTGGTGGCGACGGCGACACGGAAGCCCTGACCGGCGATCCCGCGGACAATGGGCGCGATATCGGGATCCGGCGCGCAGAAGGAAACAGCGGCGTCGAATTCATTGGCGTAGAAGTCGTTGAAGACATCTTCCTTGCCCTCGGCCATTTCGCCGAAGATGTCGGCAAAGGCAGTGAGGAAGGCCTCGCGGTTGGTGACGGAGCCGTCATTCTTGACCATGGCTTTGGTGCCCGCCCAGACACCGCTGACAAGCTCATCGGGCTTGAAGCCGTAGGGCGCCATCTTTTTGCAGAGGAGAGAAAAATAACCCTTGGTGAATGCATCGGTATCCATGGGAAGGAGCGTACCGTCCATATCAAAGAGGATGGTGGTGATCATATTGCCTCCTGTGCCTGTGTGTTACAGGCCTTCATGAAATAAAAACGTGAGAGATGTGCCGTCGGACCGGCAGTGAACGGTGCCGTTCAGATCGGTGCGGTAAACGGTGCAGCCGGCATCGGACAGAAGATCCAGCACGGACTGCGTGGGGTGACCATAAGTATTTTTGCCGGTGGAAATGACGGCATAAGCCGGGGACGTGCGGTAAAGAAACTGATAACAGGTGGAGCCTTTACCGCCGTGATGGGCGACGCGGAGAACATCGATATCAAGATCAAGATCCTGCCGCGCGAGCAGGGCATGCTCTGCCTCCCAGGACATATCGGCGGCAATGATGAAGCGTGTGCCGCCGTAGGTGATGAGGGGGACGAGCGAAAAATCATTAAGATCCTCGGAGACGAGACCCTCTGCAGGGGAAATGAAGGTGACAGAAGCGGAGCCCAGCATGAAGGAATCCATCACCCGGGGGACGATGGGGGTGAGACGGAACTTTTGAAGGGTGGAGACGAAATTCTCGTAAGTCTTGGTCTCCTTGGAGAAGCCGTTCCAGTAAACGCGTCCGACCCGGCCGTTGACCGCGTAAATGGCGGAGGAGAGGCCGGAAAGGTGATCGGCATCCGGATGGGTGGAAATGATGACATCGAGGGAATCAAGACCGAAATGATCGGCGATGACGGCGTAAATGTATTGGTTGGTATCACGGGAACCGCCGTCAATGAGAAGAGAACGGCCGTCACAGAGCACCAGCGTGGCATCGGCATTGCCGACAGAAAGAAAATAAATATCAAAACCGGAAAGCGGGACGGGCTGCTGCGCCAGAGCAAACGAAGAAAAAACGAGGAGCAGCGCCGTGAGGATGGACAGAAGGAAAAAGGGAAAAGAACGCTTCACGAAGGGACCTCCTTTCGGGATTGAGTATAGCATGAGAAAGAGCGAAACACAAGAAACAGCGGAATGACACGGACGGAAGAAACAGAAGAAGGACAGAATGAGGACGGAGTGAGGAGCAATGAAGGAGACGAGGATCGGGATCCGGCAGACGGTGGGCAGCCTGTATGATGTGGACGCGCGAAGGTATTTCAGAAGCGGAACGCCGACACCCTCGAACGGGACGGTGGCGCTGAGCGGATACCATGCCTACCGGTGCCTGATGTGGTGCGATAAAGACGCGCTGCGGGAGCGGATCGGCAGCGACCGGGTGTACAGCGTGGCTGTGAGCATGACGAGCGAGGGAAACGCGAATGAGAGCGCGGCTCCCTGCGCGGTGAGGCTGTACAGGACTGACCTGAAGTATGACGAGGAGAAACAGGGACTGAACAGCGCGGATACGACCCGATTTGACCGCGGCATGACGGCTGAAATGCCGGTGAACGCGCATATGCCGGAATGGGGCGAGACCGGGATGATCGGCCGCGGAGAAACGCTGACGGACAGCGTATTTATGACCGGCGCGCAGGCGCAGCGGCTGGCAGAGGCGCTGATGGACGGATGCGCGATCGGCACATTTGAGCTGCGGAGCGGCAGCGTGTATTCATCGAACGAAACGCCGTATCACGTGCGGTATCTGAAGGATATCAGCCTGACGATCCGCCATGAGCCGGAAAGCCATGTGCCGCCGGCGCCGGAATGGGTGCAGGCGGAGCGATCGACCGTGGCGGAAGGCGGAAAAGCGCGGCTGAGGATCGGCTATACGGGAGAACAGACGGGCACGCGCTGGGGGATCAGCCGGAAGGAAGCCCGGGACGCGGGCTGGCGGGATGAGGAGGAAATGCCCTGCACGGAAACGGTGGAGACTGAGGCCGGACGGGCCGGAGAGGAATGGCAGTGGCGCGTGCGGGCAATAAACGAGCACGGGGCAAGCGCGTATACCGTGATGCCGGGAACGGTGCGGGTGCTGCAAAAGCCGGAAAGACCGCGCGTGACCGCGGCGGTGCGATGCTGCGCGGCAGAACTGACGATGGAAATGGAGAAGGACGGCGGAAACGAAAGCCGGACGGTGCTGCTGAACGGGGAACCCTTTGTGAGCGTGGGCGCGGATGAAACAAAAGTGAAAAAGGAGATACTGATCAGAGAGGGAGAAAACGACCTCTCTTTTGTTTTGAGGGACGCGCGGGGCGGAGAGAGCGGGGAGACCGTGATCACCCTGACCGGCGTGAACCATGATCTGCCCGGAGAGGGACTGTGCTGGAAGGGCGTTCCGAGCGGACAGATGGGGCTGACACTGAAAAGCACGGAGGGCTGGCCGCGCGCCGGGACAGATGAGGAGACGGACGAAGGAAAAACGCGTGAGATCAGGGCGGTGCTGTATGGCAGGGGCGCTGTGGGCCGATCGGTACGAAGGCTGTATTGCGGCCGGGGGATACTGAGCCTTGGGTCGGACCCTGAACACGGCTGCGAGGCGGTGCTGAAGGAGATGCAGATCTACCGGGCGGATGACAGCCGCGGCGGGACGGAGATCCGCCTGTGCTTTGAGGCGGAGGCCTGCGACAGGATGCTGAATGAGGCGGAGATCACGGCAGAAGGGTTTCCCATGCGGGTGGTGAACGGCGGGGACATGGCCTGCAGACCGCTGATCCGGCTGTAGGCGAAGGGCGATGTGACACTGACCTGCGGTGAGCGGCGATTGACCGTGTATGGATGCGGCGGCGAAGTGACCGTGGACAGCGGCAGCATGACGGCGCAGGGCGCGGAGGGAGAGCTGCTGATGACGGACGGGGAATTTCCGGTGCTGGAGAGGGGCGAAAATGTGCTGACCTGCACGGGGGATGCCCGGATGCCGCGTGTGATGAGAAGAGAAAGGTATGTGTGAGAGCGGATGGAGATACGGGTGACGGAGAACGCCGGGAGCGCGGGCGGAACGGTGCTGCAGCCGGAGCGCGCGCTGGTGACAGAGGAGGCCAACGGGGATTACCGGCTGGACCTGACGCTGCTGCCGGACCGGGAGCATGGACGGCACAGGCTGCTGCAATGCGGGAGGGTGCTTCGCGCGAGGGTGCCGGGGAAGAACCTGCCGCTGCGGCATATAGAAAAGACACGCGGGGAGGTGAGGGTGTACCGCGTGAAGGGCCGGAGCGTGCAGGTGAAGCGGGAGACGATGAGCGGCGCGGTGACGGTGACCGAATGGCACGCGGTGCCGCTGTGGCGGGATCGTGAACAGACAGCGCGGCTGGGGATGCTGCTGCCGGGGGATGAGGTGACCGCGCAGTAGAATGATGCAGGCGGCGATAACGGAAACACATGCCGGGTGCTGACAAGGACGGGGAGCCGCGGCTGGGCGGAGCGGCAGTATCTGACAGAAAAGGGCGTGACAGAGGGGGATGTGTATACCCTGTGCGATGAAGCGGCTAGGAGCGCGCAGGAGGCGTGCTTCAGGATCACACGGGTGGAAAAGGAGAGCGGCAGCGGCATCAGGGCGCGGGCAAGACATATCTACTATGATTGCGATGAAAGGGAGATCCCGCCCGTGGAATGGACGGAAACACCGCTGAGCGAGGCGCTGGCGTATCTGAGCGAGGCGAACGGGCAGATCACGCTGCTGACAGACCGGGACACGCGGGTAAGCGGATGCTATGAAGGCGCGTGCTCGGACATTGTGGCGCGGCTGTGCGGAGAACTGGACCTGCAACTGGTGCGGGAGGGCAGGAACGCGTACCTGCTGGAGGCCGGGAATACGGAAAGACGGTTTTCAGTGAACACGGAAGGCGGAAATGTGAGGTATCGGCTGCAGGAGGACGCGGAGAACGTGATCACGGCCTTCATTCCGTGGGTGGACGGCGCGGCGGGGGAAGCGGTGCTGAGCCCGGAGAGAGGAAAGATGAACGGCGAAAAAACGGTGTATGTGAAGAAAAAAAGCGAAGCGGAGGCACGGGCGGAGGCGGAAAGACGGCTGCGAAACGGCGCGGATGAGAGCAGGACGGCGGTGACCGTGATGTGCGAAGGTAATGAACTGGACGGGTGTTGCGTATTTGACCGGGTGCGGGTGACGGATAAAAAACTGGATACGGACGCGGAGGGCGCGGTGTGCGAACTGCAGTATGACGCGCTGAACGGGCGTGTGACAAAAGCGCGGCTGGGACGCGGAAGACCGGCGCTGAAGGAGGAACTGCTTGAAGAAAAGCAGGGCAGCTGGCAGCGGCTGAGCGGAAAAGGCTGAGACGGGAGACAGGCGGATGATGAGAAGAAAGGAACGCGGGACGGTAGTCCGGCGATGAAGGGAGCGTGAAGAGGACGGAAACGGAAAAGCGGATGCGGGCGGATGATCTGGCAAAGAAAGCGGAGCAGGCCCTCCGGGAGGGCTGGGGCTATATCTGGGGAAAGAGCGGACAGATCTGGACCAAAGAGGAGCAGGCGCGATCGAACCGCGTGCAGACGATGGCCTGGGGAAAGCAGTGGATCGGGAAACGGGTGTGCGACTGCAGCGGATTGATCGTGTGGGCGCTGAAGGAGGAAGGGATCGATATCTATCACGGGAGCAACACCCAGTGGCAGAAGGAATGCGCGGAGAAAGGCGCGCTGAAAAACGGGATGCGGACAGACGGCAGGAGATTAAAACGCGGGACGGCGGTGTTTCTGAAGGATGACTATGACAGCCGGCATCATGTGGGGATCTATGTGGGCGGCGGTCAGGTGATAGAGGCAAAAAGCACCCGGGACGGGGTGGTGATGAGCGGCGCGGAGCGCTGGGATGAATGGGGCGAGCTGCGGCAGGCGGACTATGGAGAGGAAGGTGTGTGCATGAGCGAAAGGACGATGAAAAAGGGCTGCGGCGGAGAGGACGTGAAGAAGCTGCAGGAAAGGCTGAACGCGCTGGGCTATGACTGCGGCGCGGCGGACGGAAAATACGGCGCGAGGACGGAGCTGGCGGTGATCTATTTTCAGGAGAACGCCGGGATCCGGCAGGATGGGATCGCGGGGACGGAAACGATGGAAAAACTGAAGGCGGAAGAAGAAAAACGCGCGGAACGGACGCAGGCGGCAACGGAAGAGGCGGAAGCGCCGGCAGAACGCAGCCGCAGGGCGATGATCCGGGAGGCCGCTGCGCTGCTGAACGGCGTGCTGGAGGGATGGACGGATGAGTGAGATGACGGCAAGCGTTGTGGTGGCGGCACTGTCGCTTTTAGGGACACTGGCGGGCAGTTATTTCAGCAACCGCAAAAGCGGCGCGCTGATCACCTACCGGCTGGAGCAGCTGGAGAAAAAGGTGGACCGGCTGGAGCGCAAGGTGGAACAAAGGCAGGACTGAGGAGGAAATGAATGATGAAGATGAATGAGAAACAGAAGGATATTTTGCTGCGCGCGGTCAAGACCTTCGCGGAAACGGTGATCGGTTATGTGATCGCGGAGCTGAGCGGCGCGGATCTTTTCGGCGGGGATGTGAACGCGCATTTTATCCGCGCGCTGGTCCTTTCGGCGCTGGCAGCCGGGGTGAGCGCGGTGTGGAACGGCGTGGCCGCGCCGCTGCTGAAAACAGACAGACGGAAGGAGGAGGAGACAGAATGAAGGAAGACTGGTATAACAAAGAAGGATACTTTGACCCGACCTGCGGAGCAGCAATGGAAAGAGCGGAACGGGAAAGAAGAAGGAAAGCCGCGGAGGAAAGGCTGATCCGCGTCCCCGCGCGCGGGCGGAAACTTGACAAAAAAAGGGGCGGAGCGTATACTGGACGCAGGCTGTGAGGCATACCGCGCAGCCATGGAACCGGAAGGAGCGTGATCCCTCGGATGGAGGGCGGTGAAGGTCGAAGTCCCCTGATGAGGCATTCTCCGAATTGAAAAATCATAAGCATATCCGGGCAGAATATCCCGGATGTGCTTTTTGTATTGAAATGAACCGAGACGCGCGGGAGAGGATCCGGCGCGGGACAGAGCGACCCCGGAAAAACAGGCCGTACCGGGACGGCGGGAGTATAGGAATAAGAAAATGAACGAAATGATGATCGGTCAAATCATATTGATCGCGGTGCTGCTGATGGGATCCGCTTTCTTTTCGGCAACGGAGACGGCGTTTTCCTCGCTGAACCACGCGCGGCTGCGCGCGCTGGCAGAGCAGGGCAGCAAGCGTGCCGCGAAGACCCTGAAGCTGGCGGACCGGTATGACGAGCTGCTGAGTACGATCCTGATCGGCAACAACGTGGTGAACATCGCGATGAGCTCCATCAGTACGCTGCTGTTTGTGAAGCTGCTGGCGGACATGGGCGCGACGGTGAGCACCATCGTGCTGACGGTGATCGTGCTGATCTTTGGTGAGATCACGCCCAAGAGCCTGGCCAAGGAAGCGCCGGAGCGCTTCGCGATGCGCGTGACGCCGCTGGTGAATGCCCTGTGCCTGCTGCTGAAGCCGGTGAACCTGCTGTTCGGCCTGTGGAAAAAGCTGCTGAAAAAGATCATTCCCGTAAAGGAGGATCGCCGGCTGACGCAGGATGAGCTGATCACGCTGGTGGAGGAAGCCGAGGAAGGCGGCAGCATGGACAAGGAAGACAGCGAGCTGGTGCGCAGTGCGATCGAATTCGGCGACCTGAGCGTGGAGGATATCCTGACCCCGCGTGTAAGGATAGAGGGCATTGAAGCCGACGCGGATACGAAGGAAGCGCAGGAGCTGTTCCTGCAGACGGGCTATTCCAGACTGCCGGTGTATGAAGGATCCCTGGACGCGATCATCGGTGTGCTGCACCAGAAGGACCTGTACAAGGCGATGAGCGAGCGGAAACGGGTGGCCTTGCGCGAGATCATGAAGACCCCTGTGTATGTGCCGCAGAGCAGCGCGATCGATGACCTGCTGCGGCTGATGCAGAAGAAAAAGTGCCAGCTGGCGGTGGTGACCGATGAATACGGCGGTACGATGGGCATCGTGACGATGGAGGACATTCTGGAGGAGCTGGTAGGCGAGATCTGGGATGAGCATGATGAGATCGAAGAGAGCTTCCGCGAGACGGGCGAAAATGAGTGGACGATCCGCGGAGACGCGGATGTGCAGGACTGGTGTGAGCGCTTTGGCTTGACCATCGAGACCGACGCGGTGACCGTGGGCGGCTATGTGATGGAACGGCAGGAAAAGGTGCCTGAGCCCGGCGAATGCTTTGAGCAGGACGGCTATACCGTGACGGTGACGGAAGCGGACGGGCGGCATGTGCTGAGCGTGCGGATGCAGCGCGCGGAAAAGAAAACGGAATAAGAAAGAAAAACGGCAGAAGGTATCGGAGCGATCCGGTGCCTTTTTTGATGGGAAAAATGACGGATGCAGGATAAGATGCAGATAAAACGCGAAAACGGCTGTCAAGTAACAAAAGTATTAAATTGAATGAAGAGAAAGGAAGAGGGCAGTTATCCACAGGTTTTCCACAGGAAAAAACGGATGAAAAGGCGGAAAAAAGAGACGCGTATACAGGACCGAAAAACAGAAAAACGGATATGCGGCGAAAATAAGGGGGTTTTCGGGGCAAAAATGAATAAGGGCGGATGAATATACACAGAAAACAGAAAGAAGGGGACTTATCAACATTATCCACAGACTTTTCCACAGAAAAGAGGCGAAAAAGCCTTGAAAAACATGGATTTACCAGAAAAAGGAGTGGAAAAACGAAAGTTATCCACAGGGCGTCAGGCGGCGGGGCCGGACGGGAAGCGGCGGAAAAAGAAATTTGATAGTCTTAACAAACCTGTAACAAAGCATGAAGGAAATGACGCAAAAACGGGAAAGGGAGAAAAACAAAAAAGGCCCCTGTGGATAACCACGGGAGCCGGACGGATGGGGAAAAGGGAAAAGGATCATTCGGGGGCGGTATCGGAACGGGCTTCGAAAGCGCAGGAGATGAGGAACAGGCTGAAGGAGACCAGCGCGATGCAAAGACCCGGGGAAAGCAGATAATGATAGGCGCCCATGAGGAACGCGCCGCGATTGTAGGCGAAATTGACGATGGTGCCCCAGGAGGGGTTATAGAGATCACCGAGGCCGAGGAAGGCCAGGGTGGATTCCATCATCATGATGGCGGAAATGCTGCTGAGAAAGCGCGGAATGAGGACGGAGAGCAGATTGGGCAGCATGTGGCGCCAAAGATTGTGAAACGGAGAATAGCCGAGCAGGACGCCCTGACGGATGAAGGGGCGGACCTGCAGATGGAGAAGCTGCGCGCGGACGACCTTGGCGGTCGCGGGCCAGGAAAGCAGGGTGATGATGAGGATGACCATCTGCCGGGAACGGCCGAGGAAGGCAGCCAAAACGAGGACAAGGATCAGTTTGGGCAGCATGACGAAAACATTGATGACGGCATTGACCGCGCCGCGGACAGCAGCGTTCCTGACGGCGGACAAAGCGCCGATCAGACTGCCCAGCAGCAGGGACAGCACGGCGGAAACAAGGCTGATGGTGATGGTGTGTCCGGCGGCGTAGACAAGCTCGGTGAAGATGTCATAGCCCATATCATTGGTGCCGAGCAGATGCTTCGCGGACAGGGGGAGCCAGGGGGTATCCATCTGCTTGAGCCCGTAGGAGGTGAAAAGTGACGGGAAGAAGGCGAAGAGCAGAAAGATCAGCAGAATGCTGACACCGGGAATGAGGAGGAGGAACTTTTTACGCGTCATGGACAGCGGCCCTCCTCTGCCGGGGATCGAGCAGGATGCAGAGCAGATCGGTGATCGTGATGGCGGCAATGGAGATGCCGGCGATCACGAACAGCGCGCCCTGCAGGGTGGGAAAATCGAGCCGGGCGATGGCCTCATTGATCAGGCTGCCGACACCGTTGACGGAAAAGATCTTTTCGATGACGATGGAGCCGGAGAGCGCGGAGGCGACATTGAGCCCGATGGCGGTGAGGATGGGTTGGAAGCTGCCCCGGAGCAGATAACGGCGCTTGATCTGACCGGCGGAAAGCCCGCGCGCGCGCGCGTAGAGCAGGAACTTTTCGGTCATCAGGGAAGCGGCGTGATTGCGGATGAGGATATACTTGGAGGGGAAGCTGAGCAGGATCATGGTGAGGACCGGCAGGGTGAGATGCCAGACACGGTCAAGGAAAAGATCCCATCCGGCGCGGACACCGATGCTGTTCAGCCCGCGGTGCGGGAACCATTTTAACGTGAAGGAAAAGAGAATGAGCAGCACCATGGCGACCAGAAAGGACGGGAAGGCATCCAGAAAGACCACAGCACCGGAAGCAACATGCTCCCCGGCGGAACCGCGCCGGTAGGCGGCCTGAAGCCCGGCAAAGAGCGCGATGAGGGTGGACAGGATGACCGCGGGGACGGCCAGCTGCAGGGTGTTGCCGAGACGGGAAGAGATGAGCGCGGAGACATTGCTGTTGTAATGATAGGAATAGCCGAGACTGCCGCCGAACAGGGTGCCGAGATAACGGAAAAACTGTTCGTGCAGGGGAAGATCGAGCCCGAGCCCGGCGCGGTACCGGGCGTAAAGATCGGGTGAAATGATATCCGCGTCCATGCCGGTGAGGTAATGGACGGGATCCCCCGGCAGAAGGCGCGGCAGGAAGAAATTGAGGAAGATGATGAGGATGAACGCCAGCGCCGCGAAGAGCAGGCTTTTTCCATGCTTGCGCATCTTGCTTTTCTCCTTCCTGCCGGTCCTTGCCGGTGAAAATGCCGGGATGTGCGGCTGAAAATTACCGGGTGACAGAATACCAGGTGTTGTAGTTGAAAATGCCGAAGGTGGCATCGACCTGAATGCCGGTCAGCGCCGCGTTATAGGCGACCACGGTGGCATCCCAGTAAAGGGCGATGGCAGGCAGAAAATCTGCGTAGAACTGCTGGAGCGCGGCAGCGCCGGCATTGTAGGTATCCATATCGGCCGCGGAGGTCATGGCAGACAGCGCGGAACGGAAAGCGGGATCGCTGACCTGCGCGCCGCCCTGGACCGCGTGCGCGGCATCCATGTACATGGAACCGAGACCCGCGCCGCCGGCCATACCGAAGGCGGTGTAGCCGAAGATGGCCGCTTCCATGGTGATGTTGTTTTCGGAGAATTTGTTGGAGGTCCTGGCGTTGTAGCCGTCGGCGTCGAGGGCTTCGATGGTGACATTGATACCGGCCTCGGCCAGATTATTCTTGACCATCTCGGCGTAACGGACATGCGCGGCCTTGGTGCTGTTGACGGTGAGGGTGAAGCCGAGTTCTTCGCCGTTCAGTTCGAAATAACCGTTCGCGTTCTTTTGTGTGTAGCCGAGGGCGGCGAGCATTGCGGCGGAACGATCCAGATCACGGGTGAGGGCCGGGGTGGCAATGAAGCCGACGGTGGAGGGGGGAACGAAGGAGCGGTTGGGGGCGGCGGCGAAGGAGCTGCCGAAGGTGGACTTGAACAGGTCGTAATCCAGCGCGTACGCCACGGCTTCACGCATGTAAGGATCGGCAAAGGGGCCCTTGCTGTTATTGAAGGTGAGCATGGCCGGCGCGTTGGTGGAGGCGTAGGACAGGAGCGCGACGGAATCATCCGCGGCGAAAAGGGCTTCCGCTTCCGCGGAGATGCCGCCGGAATACTTCCAGATCATATCGATCTCATGATTCTTGAGGGCAAGATACAGGGTGTCTTCGTTGTTATAGAGGACATAGATGAGATTTTTCACATTGGGCGTGCCCATGGGATGATCTTCGACAGCGGTGAAGGTGATGGCGCCGGCGTTCTTATCGAAACCGGCGAAACGATAGGGACCGCAGCCGACGCGGCTTTCATCCGCGGTGACGGCTTCTTCGCGGCCTTCATAGATGTGGCGCGGCATGACGCGCAGCACCAGCAGATTGGAAAGCGCGCGGACATTGGCGGCGCTCAGCGTGAGGGTGATGGTGCGGTCGTCCTCGGAGATCTCGCAGGCCTCAAAGGTGGCGGCAGTGGTCTTGCCGTTTTCATCGGTGACGGACTTGAGCCAGGTGCCGTTTCCGAAGGTGTCTTCATACTGCAGGGTGTAGGCAACATCCGAAGCGGTGACGGGCTGACCGTCATGCCACTGCATGCCTTCACGGATGGTGAAGGACCAGACACGGGCATCCTGCGTGGAATAGTCCGCGAGCAGCGGCTCGAACCGGCCGTCGGCATTGAGGGAGATCAGTGCCATCTGGGAAGCGGAGGCGGAGAGGACATCATAATTGTACTCATCGCGGGTGGCGCTTTCGATGGAAGCGACGGTGCCGATGATCAGCGTATCGATCGCCGGAGCGGCCATCGCGGGCAGGAGGGACAGGGTGAGGACAAGGGTAAGGATCAAAGCAACGATTTTTTTCATTTGGTATCTTCCCTTTCTAATTTATGATCTATCAATTGATAGATATCATCGCAGGCTGCCTGAAGAAGGGGCAGGTCATGGCTGATCCACAGCATGGCGATGCCGCGTTTTACCGCTTCTTCACGCAGAAGGCTGACCAATACAGCCTGGCTGGAGACATCCAGCATGGAGGTGGCCTCATCAAGGATGAGGACGGAGGGATCCAGAAGGAGAAGGCGGGCCAGAGAAAGGCGCTGCGCCTCACCGCCGGAAAGCTGATGCGGCAGATGGGTGAGGACAGCGGGCTTGAGATGAACACGGCGGATGGTATCCTCGATCAATTGCCGTGCCGCGGAGCGATCCTTTGCCAGATGATGATAGCGGATGAGCTCCCGGAGGCTGCTGCCGACCCGCTGACGCGGATCAAAGGCGGCATAGGGCTGCTGGAAGACCATCTGGACGCGAAGACCGGCTTTGCGGTCATAGCGGCCGTCTGCCCAGAGGGGGATCTCATCCAGCAGGACCTGACCTTCATCCGGCGCGAGCAGACCGCAGAGGATGCGGGCCAGGGTGGATTTGCCGATGCCGGAATCCCCGAAAAGACCGGTGACGCGGCCGCTTTGAAGCGTAAGGGAGGCCTGACACAGGATCGGCCTGCCGTCAAAGGATTTGGAGATATGATCAGCCGTCAGCATGGACACACCTCCATTCACGGTGATCGGGAGAAGATTGCAGCGGAATGGGGGCAAGACACGCGGGGGACGCGGAAGGGCAGCGCCGGTAGAAGGGACAGGGGGAAGCGCCCTCTCTCAGCAGAGGAGAGGGCTGCATATCAGGCCCCGGCAGCGCGCGGATGAGGGAGCGCGTGTAGGGATGCCGCGCGTCGGAAAAGACCTGTTCCGCCGGGCCGCTTTCGACAGCGGTGCCGCCGCAGAGGATGAGTGCCCGGTCACAGGCGCGGGCCAGGGAGATATCGTGCGTGATGATGATCTTCAGAGCATTCCGGAAGGCGGAAAAGAGCTGCTCGATATAAAGGCCGCGGCTGGCGGCGTCCAGCCCGTTCGTGGGTTCATCCGCGATGACCAGACGCGCCTGATCGGACGCGGAGAGCGCCAAAATGACCTTCTGCGCCATGCCGCCGGAGATCTCAAACGGATAGAGCGGGGCAACGAGTGCGGGATCAAGCCCGGCCAGACGGAGACTTTCCTCCGCGCGGGCTTTCCAGAGCCTTCGGGGGAGGCCGAGGCGCCGGCAGCCCTCATCAAAGTGCCGGCGGACAGTCTGCGCGGGATTGAGGGAATCGAGCCCGCTTTGCGGGATATAGACAAGCGCACGACCGAGAAGGCGGCCGCGGGCGCGCCGGGAGAGGGCGGCAAGATCGGTGCCGTCCAGAGCGATACGGAGACCCTCCGGACGGATATTGGGCGGGAGGAGGCCGAGGACGGACATGGCCAGCATGGTCTTGCCCGAGCCGGACTCGCCGACGAGGGCAAGCGAATCATGGCCGTCCAGACGAAACGCGACATCCCGCAGGATGCAGGACGCGCCCGCCGTGAGAGAACGAACCTGATATTCCAGTGCGGCCATCGTGATCCTCCGTCCATGATCGAATGCCGGCGCGGCGCGAAGGCCGGATGCCGACTGGGGGTATGAAATGGAATAATTCAAAAAACCCGTCCGCTATTATAGCATCAAAGCGGGGATTTATCCATAATGAACGTGAATAATCCATTGAAAAAAGTTAAAAACGGCGGAATCCGGAAGGTGAGAAAAAACGGAGCAGGTACGATAAAAGTGAGGAGATAAAGCGGAAGTGAGCGGAGAATCGGCCCCGCGAAAGCCGCGGAGCGGGGTGCTGAAAATCTTTACAAAAGGGGGATTTGAGCGTATAATGGATAAATGGCGCAATGCCATTTTCAAAGGAGGAACGGATATGAGCAATATGCCTTATGTACCCGGTGATATAGAGCCCAAGTGGCAAAAGTATTGGGCAGAGCATGAGACCTTTAAGACCGATGTGTGGGATTTTTCCAAGCCGAAGTTCTACGCGCTGGATATGTTCCCCTATCCTTCCGGTGTGGGTCTGCACGCGGGCCATCCCGAGGGATACACGGCGACGGATATCACCAGCCGTATGAAGAGGATGCAGGGCTACAATGTGCTGCACCCCATGGGATATGACTCTTTCGGCCTGCCCGCGGAGCAGTACGCCATCAATACCGGCAACCATCCGGATGGATTTACCCAGATGAACATCCAGACCTTCACCAAACAGCTGAAGGAACTGGGTTTTGACTATGACTGGAGCAAGCTGCTGGCGACCAGCGATCCCAAGTTCTACAAGTGGACGCAGTGGATCTTCAAGAAGCTGTATGAAAAGGGCTATGCCCGCTGTGTGGATATGCCCGTGAACTGGTGCGAAGAACTGGGCACCGTGCTGAGCAACGACGAGGTGATCGACGGCAAGAGCGAGCGCGGCGGCTTCCCCGTGGTGCGCCGCAACATGAAGCAGTGGGTCATCGACCAGCCTGCTTTCGCGGAAGCGCTGCTGGAGGGCCTGAATGAGATCGACTGGCCCGAATCCACCAAGGATATGCAGCGTCACTGGATCGGTAAGAGCACCGGTGTGGAAGTGAAGTTCCAGATCGTGGGCGGCGGCGAATTCAGCATCTTTACCACCTGTATCGAGACCATCTACGGTATCACCTTCATGGTGCTGGCGCCCGACGGCCAGCTGGTGCAGGATCTGATGCCGCGCATCAAGAATCAGGATGAAGTGAAGGCCTATATCGAGGAAGCCGGTAAGAAGAGCGATATGGACCGTACCGAGCTGAACAAGGGCAAGACCGGCTGCCGCCTGGAGGGCGTGAAGTGCATCAACCCCGTGAACGGCCGCGAGGCGGAGCTGTTCATCGGTGACTTCGTGCTGGCCAGCTACGGTACCGGCGCGGTCATGGCCGTGCCTGCCCACGACCAGCGCGACTGGGAATACGCCAAGGAGCATCAGATCGACCTGATCCAGGTCATCGACGGCGATGAGAAGCTGGGCCATGTGGACATCAGCGAAAAGGCCTTTGAAAAGCATGATTACCTGGGCAAGGGCTATCGCCTGATCAACAGTGAAGAATATACCGGCATGACGGTGGAGGAGGCCAAGGAGGCCATCACCTGCAAGCTGGAAAAGATGGGCGTGGCCAAGCGCACGGTGAACTATCATTTCCGCGAGTGGATCTTTGCCCGTCAGCGCTACTGGGGCGAGCCTGTGCCCATGGTGCACACCGAGGACGGCGGCCTGTACGCGCTGCCCGATGAGGAACTGCCGCTGATCCTGCCCGAGCTGGAAGACTATAAGAGCAAGGGCGGCAAGGCTCCGCTGGAGAACGCCACCGAGTGGGTGAACTATGACCGCAACGGCGTAAAGGGCCGCCGCGAGACCAGCACCATGCCCGGCAGCGCCGGCAGCAGCTGGTACTACATGCGCTATATCGACCCCAATAACGAGAACGAACTGTGCGATCCCGAGCTGCTGAAGCACTGGATGCCCGTGGACCTGTACATCGGCGGTCCGGAGCACGCGGTGGGACATCTGATGTACAGCCGTATCTGGAACCACTTCCTGTATGACATGGGCATCAGCCCGGTCAAGGAGCCCTTCAAGAAGCTGGTGCATCAGGGCATGATCCTGGGCGAGAACGGCATCAAGATGGGCAAGCGCTTCCCCGAATTTGTGGTCAACCCCAGCGATATCGTGCGTGATTTCGGCGCGGATACGCTGAGACTGTATGAGATGTTCATGGGCCCGCTGGAAGTGAGCAAGCCCTGGAGCAAGACCGGCGTGGAGGGTAGCCGCCGCTTCCTGAACAGGGTGTGGAACTTCTTCACCGATGAAGAGAAGCTGACCGACACCAATGACGGTGAGCTGACCCGCCTGTATCACCAGACGGTGAAAAAGGTGACGGGCGACTTTGAGAGCCTGGGCTTCAATACCGCGATCAGCCAGATGATGATCTTCATGAACGGCGCTTACAAGAAGGGCACCTGCCCCCGTGAGTATGCCGAGGGCATCATCAAGATGCTGAGCTGCATCTGCCCGCATATCGGTGAAGAAATGTGGCAGATCCTGGGTCATGAGGACACCATCGCCTTTGAGAAGTGGCCGGAATATGACGAGGCGCTGACCAAGGCGGATGAGGTGGAGATCGCCGTGCAGATCAACGGCAAGGTGAAGGACAAGCTGATGATCCCGGCGGATATGACCCGCGAGACCGCGCAGGAGGAACTGCCCAAGCTGGAAAGCGTGCAGAAGCTGACCGAGGGCAAGCAGATCGTGAAGATCGTGTATGTGCCGGGCAGACTGCTGAATATCGTGGTCAAGTGATCAAAAAATACATCCCTTACCGGACGGAAGGGTGCTTGGAGGGTGCCGAAAGGCACCCTCTTTTGTGAAAAAAGAAAGGGCGGGATGACAGATGGGCGCGTTTGACAGGCTGGAAGTGACGGAGAGCGAAAGAAACGGGATGATCTGGCGGACGGGGAAGGACGGGGATTTTGAAAGCCTTGAAGAAACCGTGAAAAACGCGCTGCCGGGAGACCTGATCCTGCTGGACGAAGGCGAATACAGAGAAAAGATCGTGATCGACAGGCCGCTGACCATCCGCGGTATGGGAAGATGTGTGATCGGCGGCGCGGGAATGGAAATGCAGATCCTTTCCGACCGGGTGACGCTGGAAAACGTGATCCTGGACGGTCATCATAAAGCGTGGGAAAACGCGGACACCGCGGTGAACACCCGTGTGATGATGGACGGGCAGGAGACGCGGCTGTCGGACAAGGGAGAACGGCGGACTGCCGTGTACCTGAGCGGCGACAGCACGATGTGCGAATATCCGGCGGCGCGCGCGCCGAGGACCGGCTGGGGACAGGCGCTGCGTGAGATGATGACAGACTGCAATGTGATCAATCAGGCGGTGAGCGGACGCAGCAGCAAAAGCTATGTGACGGAAGGGTATTTCGCGCGGCTGCAGGCAGCCGTGCGGCCGGGGGATGTGATGATCGTGCAGTTCGGGCACAATGATGAAAAGGATGATCCCACGCGGCACACGGACCCGGAGACGACCTATACGGAAAACCTGCGCGCGTACATCACGCTGGCGCGGGAACGCGGAGCCGGGGTGATCCTGATGACCAGCATGGCGCGGCGGACCTTCCGGGACGGGCAGATCGCCTTTACGCACGGCGCTTATCCGGACGCGGTGAAACGGCTGGGGCTGCGGGAGCAGGTGCCGGTGATCGACATGGAAAAAATGACGATGGATGTGCTGCGGGAGATGGGCGACGAGGCGAGCAAAAACCTGTATATGTGGATCGAAGCCGGACATCCCAACTATCCGGACGGGCAGAAGGACAACAGCCATCTGTGCCGCGCTGGCGCTGAACTGTTTGCCGGAATGATGCTGAAGGAGATCCGGAAGGCGCTGTGAGGCGCGGGCATTGACAGCGCGCGGGGCAGCCTCTATAATGAAAACAGACACGGCGATGCCGCGAAAATGACGAAAAGAGTGAAAATATGCGACTGGATAAATATCTGAAGGTATCAAGGATCATCAAGCGCCGTACAGTGGCCAAGGAGGCCTGTGACGGCGGACGGGTGTCCATCAACAGCAAGGTGGCCAAGCCCGGCAACGAGGTTAAGGCCGGAGATGTGCTGGAGATCCGCTTCGGAAATCGCGTGGGCAAGTACCGCGTGCTGGATGTGCAGGAAGTGGTGCGCAAGGAAAACGCCGCCATGATGTATGAAGTGATCGAGGAAGACGAAGCCACGAAGGCGGAGCGCAACTGACGGAGAATCTGTACCGGAATGCGCCGGGAAAGATCCGATAGGAGGAGAGAAACGCATGAAAAACAGCGCGACATGGAAGCGGATCCTGTGGATCGTTCTGACGATGCTGCTGCTCTCAGCGTGCGCGTGCGCGGAAGCGCCGGAGGATGAGGCGCAGTTGCCGCCGATCCTGACCGTGACGGCAAAGGAGCCGACAGAAGAGACCGGCTGGCACCGTTTTCTGCTGACCTATAATTTCTGTGTGGATTGCGGAAACGGGCCGGAGGAATTGAAATTTGTGACGCGCTACGCGCATTACGGCCCCATCTACGCGGACGGAATGGTCTTTCAGGACGCGTTCAGCTACGTGAGCGATCCGCGCTTCGGGGAGATCAGGGAGGCTGACTGGCACGGAGCGCTGGCAATGACGCTGGCGCTGGAAGAGACCGTGGAGGCGAATTGCGGCTGGACATTGTGGCGGTATGAAGAAAACCGGACAGAGCAGATCAAAACACAGTATCCGGTGGCGGAAGAACTGGGCGAGGGCCGGTATCTGCTGATGGTCGACCTGAATGTGAGCGGCGAGGACGCGGAATTCGGGCCGCAATATTTCAGAGGAACAGCGTTCCTGTGGCTGAATGTTACGGCAGAGGAAACGGCTGAATAAACAAACGGAGGCACCGGACACGGCGCCTCCGTTTTGCTTGGGAGAGAAAGCATGCTCCCGCGCGGGCAGCATTCAACAGACTGAATGCTGCCGGATCAGCGCGGTTGGGACAGAAAAATGAATAAGAAAAACGCGCTGCCAAAGAAAAGACAGCGCGTTTTGATATTGCCGGACGATGAGCCCGGAAGGAAGGCTTACTGCCTGACCAGCGTGAGCTTGCGCTTGCTGGAGATGAGCGTAAGGGTGTTATTGGCGTAGGTGAAGGTGTATTTGACAGAACCGACCTTGAAATCGGGCTCGTAGGAGCCGGTGTAGGTGACGGCGGAGCCATCCGGCGCGGTGACGGTGAGGGTGATGGAGGTACCTTCGATCTTGCGATCGGTGATGGTACCGAGCAGGACGCCCTTTTCAGCCGTCAGCGTGTTATCGCTCTTGATGGCGTAGGTGCCGGAGATCTTGTTTTCCGCTACATCAACGGTGAACAGGGTGCTGCTTTCATCCAGCGTGCCCTTTAACGTCTTGCTGCCGCCGTTCGGCGTATCCAGCTTGATGGTGGTGACGCCCTTGGAGGTCTTGTTGCTCTTGATGGAGCCCATCACGATGCCGTTTTCCCACAGCATATCCTCGCCGCTGATCGTGTAGACGAGCGTGGCGGGCAACGCGCAGGTGATGTTTTCGGAGATGGAATAGGTGGTCTCCGCGGTGGTGGTGGTGGGTTTGCGAAGCGCTTCCGGCACACCGTTTACAGAAGAAGAGGTGGTGAGGGTGATGGAAAGCGTGCCGTCGGGCGCGAAGGTCCACACAGAGGAGCAGCCTTTCAGATCTTCAGGATCCAGCTTTTCATCTTTGGCGTACTGAGCGATATCGATCGCGTAAGCGCCGTCAAGGGAGGAAATGATCTCGGACGGAGCGGGAGCGGAGCTGCAGGCACAGAGCGTGACCGTGAGCGCGAGGAGAAGGAGGAAGGAGAGGATCCTTTTCATAGCGGCGGGGCCCCTTTCATAGCGGGAATGGGTGGTATTTTTGCGGTCAGCGGATGACCTGTTCGGTGGTGCCGTCAAAGAGATAAACAGAGGAATAGGGGATGGAGAAGGTGACGGGATGATCCGTCTCGGGGATCTCGAAGGGAGTGACCTTCAGGATGGTCTTGGCGCCTTCGCAGTCCACATAGACATTGGCGTTGTCACCGAGCATCTCCGTCAGCTCCACATTGCCGTTGATGGTGTAGGCTTCATTGCAGGAGCCGAGCTGAATGGCTTCCGGGCGGAAACCGAAGACGATCTTCTTGCCTTCCCACGCCGCGGCGTCAAAGCCGGGCTTGCTGCGAAGATCAATGACATTGCTGCCGAAGTGGATGGCGCCGTCCTTGACGGTATCGCGGATGAAGTTCATGGGCGGCTCCCCGATGAAGCCGGCCACGAAGACATTGACAGGATCGAAATAAAGTTCACGCGGGGTGCCGACCTGCTGGACATAGCCGTCTTTCATGACGACGATACGATCCGCCAGGGTCATGGCCTCGGTCTGGTCATGCGTGACATAGATGGTGGTGGCACCGGTGGACTGATGGATCTGCGCGATCTCACTGCGCATGGTGACGCGCTGCTTGGCATCCAGGTTGGAAAGCGGCTCATCCATGAGGAAGACGCCGACCTTGCGGATGATGGCGCGGCCGATGGCGACACGCTGACGCTGACCGCCGGACAGCGCGCGGGGAAGACGATCCAGATAATCGGTGAGGCCGAGGATCTGCGCGGTGTGCCTGACACGGCGGTCGATCTCATCCTCATCCACGCCCATCAGGGTGAGGCTGAAGGCGATGTTATCATACACCGTCATCTGCGGATAGAGGGCGTAGGACTGGAAGACCATGGCGATCTCGCGCTCCTTGGGGCTCCACTCATTGGCGCGTTTGCCGTCGATGAGGAAGTCACCGTTGGAGATATCTTCAAGACCGGCGATCATGCGCAGTGTGGTGGACTTGCCGCAGCCGGAGGGGCCGACGAAAACGATGAATTCACCCTTTTCAATGGCAAGATTGAAATTATGGACCGCGTGGAAGCCGTTCGGATAGATCTTGTTGATATTGACGAGCGTGAGGTGGGACATGGGAGACCTCCTTTATGATTGCCGCGGACAAGATGGGAATCAGCGTTGTCCGTCGACCCGTGCGCGGGCATCGGAGAAGATTCGGAAAAACATATTGCGTACCCAGAGGAAGACCAGATCGATGATCAGGTAGAAGAGACCGAAGAGGATCGGCTCCACCCCCAGGGTGACGGTATTCGCCGGCAGACCATTGGCCTGAATGGCGGCGGTGTTGATGGCGTTATAGAGAGAATAGACGAGGAAGATGAGCAGGGCGGCATAGAGGATATTGAGCGGAAGGGAGATGAGCTTTGACTCAAACGGGACCATCATCCACTTGTTGTTGCCCTTCTTCTTCGGCGCGATGAAGCGCAGAATACCGTTGGTGAGCAGATCTGTGACCGTGCCGCTGACAAGGGACAGGATCACGAGGGTGTCCAGCGCTTCGAATGTGCCAAGACCCCACATGATGAAGAAGCAGATCGCGGCCGGGAACCAGAACTTGATGAAAATGACCTTGAAGGTATTGGGCAGATGAAACCGGGAGCCCTTGTACTTGCGTTTTTCAAGCTCGGATACGGGAGGGGAGTTGGTTTCATCGGCATTGACCAGATCATCGATCGCTTTGGAATGCAGATCATAATAATCGGCTGTATTCTTTTGCGGATCGCGTTCCGGGGCTTTTTTCTTTCTTGCTGCCATTAATCATCACCGGAGAGCTCGATCTCACCCATGTTCTCGTTTTCATCGATGCGGATGTTGGTGTTGATCTTACGCAGCAGACGGGAGTAGACCGGCAGCAGCGCGGTGAAGGCGAGACCGACGATGAGGATGATGATGTGGCCGTTCAGCAGCGCGCTGATCTGCGACTTGGTCTGCAGACGGGAGATCTGACGGGCTTCGATGATGGAAAGATCGTTGATGATGGTATCCGCCGTTCCGAAGGCCAGTTCCTTGTAGACCCAGGTGCGAACGGTGGACAGATAGGCGATATCGGCATAGATGACCGCGGCGAACATAACGAGGGTGAGGATCAGCATCCATTTGTTCACGGGCTTGCGGTGCGGGAAGGCATAGCCGAAGCACACAAGGCCCAGAATGGAGAACAGCATGGTGATGAAGCCGCAAAGACCCATGCCCGCGCCGTTGATGGAGGCGGTGGTATTGGAGACGGTGGTGAGCTGCAGGGAATACCACAGGAATGCGATCAGCATGATGCACAGCGGGATGGTATGGGGCTTACGCTTGAGGGAGACCAGGGATCTGCGGGCGCGCTCTTTGATCTTGGCGCCGAAGGTGAGTTTCTGCCGGCTCATGCTTTTACCTCCCGGATCGCTTCGGTGGTTTCCTTGTCGAAGAAATGCTTGCGGTCAAAGTTGACGGTGATGCCGTCGCCCTTATGATAATCGAACCAGCCCTTGAGCTTGGCGGAGACCTTGACGGCATTGTTGCCGGCGATGTGGCCGTGGACGAGGGTGTTCATGCCGAGATTTTCATTGATGGTGATGTCCATTTTGACTTCGCTGCCCAGAGAAATATCTTCCGGACGGACACCGAGGACGATCTCCTTGCCGAGGTAGGCGGCAAGACGGGCTTGCTCCTTTTCATTGATGGAGACGGTGAAGCCATCGCCCTGCAGATGACCCTGCTGTACGGTGACGGGGAAGGTGTTCATGGGGGGCAGACCGATGAAGCCGGCGACGAAGAGGTTGGCCGGGTCATCGTAAAGCTCCAGCGGGGTGCCGATCTGCTGTACATGACCCATGGACATACAGACGATACGATCCGCCAGAGTGAGGGCCTCAGTCTGATCGTGGGTGACGTACATCATGGTGGCGCCCAGACGCTTGTGCAGCAGCAGGATCTCACGGCGGGTGGCGCCGCGGAGCTTGGCGTCCAGATTGGACAGGGGCTCGTCAAAGAGGAAGACCTTGGGGCTGCGGACAATGGAACGGCCCATGGCGACACGCTGGCGCTGACCGCCGGAGAGCTGCGCGGGCTTTTTGTTGAGCTGGCTGGTCAGATCCAGGATCTCAGCCGCGGCAAGGACCTTCTTGTGGATGACATTGGGGTTTTCGTTGCGCATGGTAAGGGAGAAGGCCATGTTCTCGTAGATGGTCATATGGCCGTACAGCGCGTAATTCTGGAAGACCATGGCCATATCGCGGTCCTTCGCGGGGAGGCGGGTGATATCCTTGCCGTCCAGCAGCAGATTGCCGGCAGAGATGTCTTCCAGACCGGCGACCATGCGCAGGGTGGTGGATTTGCCGCAGCCGGAGGGGCCGACGAGCACGATCAGTTCACCGTCTTTGACATCAAGGTTGAAATCAAAAACAGCCTGAACGTTGTTATCGTAGATCTTATCGATATGCTGTAATGAAAGCTGTGCCATTTTCAGACGACCTCCGTCTTCTTCGCGTGCCGGGCCAGGGCAGCGCACTTTTTCTGGTTGATGATACCGGCCAGGATCAGGCAGACAGCGGAACCGATCAGCCAGCCGATCGCCCAGGCACCCTGCGCGGGAGACATGACCGCGGAGGAGGAACCGTTGACGGTGATCTGCGCCTGCATGGCCTGCATGGGGATAACGAAGACGCGCGCGGCCTGAAATACGCCGGCCAGATAAAGACCGATGGAGTAGCCGGACTTGTAGTTCTTGACGCCCTCGGAGGCGAGGAAGACATACAGCATGAAGAGCAGATTGACCACGATGGACGCGCCGATCAGCAGGCTGTAATACCAGGAACCGCGGTCAGACTCGTAAATATTGACGAAATAGAAGACATCCAGCAGGATGGCGAGATAGCAGAGGCGGGATGACGCGGTGTTCTTGGTGAAGCGCATACGGTCTGTTTTGATCTCGCTCGCTTCAGCGGCGGAAATGACAGGTTCAGACATGGGCGGCCTCCTTTCCCTCAGCGATCAGACGGTCTTCAGCCTTCATGAGGCGGACCTTGACGATGACATTGACGATGAGCGCGATCAGGATGATGACGAACGCGCCGAAGATGTAGTAGTGCAGATCGAACAGGGCGGTGGATTCGGTGTAGTAGCCCTTCATTTTATCAGCAACGGCTTTGAGCGCCGCAAAATCCATTTTGAGGAACTCAGCCTTGTAAAATTCGATGTTCTGGTGGCACCATACGGTAAACGCGGCGCCAGCCACGGTGAAAAGACCGGTGGCGAGATAATTGCCGAAGTAGTACTTGCGGCGGGAATGGGTGTTGGTGATGAACAGGAAAACGGCCAGCAGCAGCATTCCGATGGAATAGGCCGTGAAGGAACGGTTGAAGGGCTGCATCTCATAATACACCCAGGAACCGGCAACAGTGGTGTTGTAGGGATCGGCTTCCACGCCGATGTTGTTTTTACCGCGGATAAGGTCGTAGAGGTCGGTCATGATGCCGAGAGAGTACAGGAAGACAGCCGCGCAAAGGATGAGCGCGACCATGCAGAGGACCTTCTGTGCCAGAAGCTGTTTTTTGTACATGATGACCTCCAGAGATAAGAAGAATGAGGGGAACAGGTGCCCTGCCCGGAAGCGAACCTCCGGGCAGGGACTTGGAAACGATTATTCAGCGAAATATTCGAGCAGGGATTCCCAGGCGGCTTCCTTGATGGTCAGGTACTGAGCGCCGTACATGGTGTCAGCGACGTAGGAAGCAGCTTCTTCGGCGGAGGTCATGCCTTCGGCAGTGAAGCCGCCGGCGATGATGTCGCAGAAGATGTTCTTCTGGCCCTTGGCGGAAGAGAAGCTGTCGTTCAGCTGGGTGTAGCTGGACAGGGTGTCGTTATCTTCCTGCGTGGTGGGCAGAACGGTGGGAACGGAGGTGTACCAGGGATTCTCGCACACGTCGAGCTCGACATGCTTGATGGTGCCCAGCGCGATGGCGTTGGAGATGTAGCCGGCGCCTTCCTTACCGATCTCGTTGGTGCACTGGTATTCGAACGCCTGGCTCTTGAGGAAGGACAGGGTGGAACCCAGATAGTAACGAGCGTAGTTGGTGTAGTTACCGGAAGCCTTGGACTGCAGTTCAGCAGCGGTGGCATCGGCGATCACGGGCATTTCCTTGCCGTTGAAGTTGAAGGTGACATAGGAGCCGTCGTCGTTGGTCTTGATGAAGGAATCGGGGCCGTAGCTCATCAGGATCTGACCTTCCTCGGAGTAGGCGTAGTCGATCAGCTTCAGAGCGGCGAACAGCTTATCCTGATCATCGCCGACACCGGCCACGGAGATGCCCCAACCATCGGTCTTGACGGAACGCCAGGACTCGGTGAAGCGCATGAAGACACCGTCTTCGGTGGTGCCATCGAACCAGCGGGCCACGGGAACCATGACGGCCATGTACTTTTCGCCGTCAGCATTCTGCAGCTTGGTGTCGTTCATGATGGTCTGGGTCTGGTTGTAGTCATAGGACATGAAGCCGATGTCGTTCTCCAGCATGGTGGCGGACTTGGCGTCTTCCTGAGCATTGATGAAGGTGGCGGAAACGAGGCCTTCCTGAGCCATGGCGTTCATACGGGCGACGGCTTCATAGGCTTCCACTTCCTGACGGGCATCGTGCAGCATGCCATCGGTGCCGATGAACAGGTAATCCTGACGGGATTCCATACCGCGGGCACCGAACAGGATGCCGGCGAAACGGAACATATCCACACGACGCTGGTTGTTACCGTCTTCACGGGAGAAGAGGCCCTGCACAGAATCGGTGCCGTTGAGGGTGTAGGCATTGGCGACCACGCAGCGGAGCAGAGCGACGAGTTCGTCGGCATCCCAGGCAGCGTTCTGACCAATGAACAGGTTGGCACGGTTGGTGCCGTAGTATCCGTTGTAAGCGGTGTCGATGTAGGAGCGCAGCATGTTGACAGCTTCAACACCGTTGACTTCGCCGTTTTCGAGCGCGGCGTTCATGACGGCGACGATGTTGCCGGCGGCGTCGTAATCCTTGGTGACCTGCTCAACAGCAGTGCCTTCGGCGTTCACGACATCCACGGTGACCTTGCCCTCGGTGGGCATGTAGGGGGTGTAGACAGCAGCGTTGACCTTGCCGCAGTTTTCAGCGGTGAATTCGCCTTCGCCGTTCAGCAGCTTCTCAGCCCAGTCGGTGCGCATCAGAGGCATACGCTCGATGTCGTTAACACCGTCGAAGTAGGGGCTGAAGTAGATGGCGCCGGTGTCCACATTACCGGTGATGGACAGCAGAACGATGGGGTTCTCGTCCAGATAATCGGCAAAGTTGGGCATGATGTCCAGATATTCGGCGATGTTGACGACCATGCCGGCCTCACCGTATTCGGACAGGGTGGAAGCGGTACCGGACACGACATCGACCTGGTCGAGCTGTTCCTTCCAGTAGGCGAATTCCTTGGCAGCGCTGTTGCCCTGATACTTGTCTTCGAAGACCATGCCGAGACGGTTCTGGACTTCGACCCAGGTGGGCTTCAGGTCGCCGGTGTGGTAGGTGATACCATCGGCCAGGGTGATGCCGTCGCCGGCGGTATCGGCGTCAAAGAACAGGCCGGTCTTGGCGCTGTTGTAACCGGTGGCCATGCGCAGGACGGTGCCGGGCGCGAAAGCCAGTTCGTCTTCCTCAGCCATGGCGAAGGAGATCGCGGTCATGACCATGATCATCGCCAGAAGCAGAGCAAAAAGCTTCTTCATAGGGTGTTCCTCCTGTTTATTTGCAGGCTGTTTGACACAGCTCTGCGATTCTATGTGACCGGATACGCTCCGGCGGGCAACAGATGGGGGATGGGGATCATTCCTTCACGCCGCCGGCGTTGGTGCCCTTGGCGAAGTACTTCTGGATGAAGGGATAGATGATGAGGATGGGGATGATGGAGCAGACGATGAGGGCGTAGATGACGGAATCGGACGCGTAGGTCTCGTTCCAGCCGGCCATCTGGTCGGTATCGGTGTACTGTTCCAGCTTCAGACGGATGAAGACCTGCAGAGGATGCTCGTTCTGGTTGGCGATCATCTGACGGGCCCAGAAGTAACCGTTCCAGCGGGAGATGGCGAAGAACAGGGCCACGGTGGCGATGGTGGACTTGCTCATGGGGATGTAGACCTTGCCGAGAACCTGGAATTCGGTGGCACCGTCCACGATGGCGGCTTCTTCGATCTCACTGGGGACGCCTTCAAAGGCGTTGCGCAGCAGAACGATGTTCATGGCCGCCATACCCATGGCGATGACGACCAGCCATTTATCATCCATGATGCCCACGGAGCGGAAAACAGCCTGCGTATCGAGGTAGTTGAGGTACTGCGGCACGATACCGGCGGAGAACCACATGGTGAAGACCAGAAAGAAATTGAACGTTTTGCGGAAAAGGAGACGCTTCTTGGACAGGGCGTAAGCGCCGAGGATGGCAACGCCCATGGCCCACAGTGTGCCGTACAGGGTGAGGAACAACGTGTTGGAATAGGAATTCCAGAACATGTTGTTGGTAAACATCTGCTGGAAGGCGTCAAACTGAACATCCTTCGGGAAAAGGATGATCTCGCCGTATTCGACCGCGTGACGGCCGGAAATGGAGGCGGAGACGGCGTATACGAAGGGATAGAGGCACAAAAGGGCAAACACGGTGAGGAACGTGTAACTGATGATCTTAAAGATCAGCTCGGTCACTTCAAGTTTTCTTTTCATGGTGTTCCCCCTTCATCAGTACAGCGAGGTGTTGGACGCCTTGCGGGCAATGGTATTGGCACCGATGACCAGCAGCATGCCGATGACGTTGTTCATCATTTCGGCCGCGGAGGCAATGCCCTTGACCGTGCCGCCGTTGCCTTCAAGACCCAGGCGGTAGGAGAAGGTGGAGACGACATCGGCTGTCATGTAGGTGTCGGTGTTATAAAGAAGAAGGACTTTCTCGTAGCCGATGGACAGCAGCGAGCCGATACGGGTGATGAGCATGATGACGATGGTGGACAGGATGCTGGGAAGAACGACATAACGCATCTGCGCCCACTTGTTGGCACCGTCGATCTGCGCCGCTTCATAAGAGGTGGGAGAAATGGCGATGATGGCGGCAAAGAACACGATGGAGCCGTAGCCCGCGCCCTCCCAGATACCGCTGATCTGATAGATGGCACGGAAGAAGCCGGGATCGTGCAGAAGACCCTTCTGCGCGACCTGTTCGGAGATGAGACCGATGTTTTGCAGGAATTGCGATATGATACCCACCTTGGAGATACCGTCCGAGCCGCCCTGCTTGACCAGCATGGTGATCAGGGTGGTCATAACAACGGTGGAGATGAAGTGGGGCAGGTAGGTGAGCACCTGATAGGCGCTGCGGGCGATGTTGGAGCGGACTTCATTGAAGAAGAGCGCCAGAATGATGGGCATGGGGAAGCCGAAGCACAGACCGTAGAAGCTGAGCAGGAAGGTGTTGCGCATGGCCATCCAGAAATCAGCCGACTGATCCCCGACAAGCAGCGTTTTGAAATAGGAGAAGCCGGAATACAGCTGCTGGGCGACCGGCGTGGAATCACGGTAGACCTTGAAGGACCCCAGCAGATCGTACATGGGGAAGTAGCGCCAGAACAGGAAAACAAGCAGCATGGGGATGAGCATCATATAAAGACGCCAGTCCCGCAGAATGGTGCGCAGCACATGCAGCCAGTAGTGCTTTTCTACGCTGTCACGGACGACCTGTTCCGGATCGGCCCGGTAAGTGCGGGTGTTTTCATCATAGATGAGGAAATCCGCGGCTTTCTGGCTCATAATTGTTCCTCCCTTAAGGCTTCTTCCTTCTGGAATCGGACGAGATAATGGGTTTGCTCCTCATACAGGCCATCCGCCTTGCGGGCGGCGAGGACGATGAGGACGGTGAAGACGTAGGACAGTGAATCGGTAGTGAGGTAGGCAAGCGCCTCACCGGCGGAAAGGCCGAGGATCATGGCGAAGGCCATGCGGCCAAGATGCATCAGCAGCAGTGTGACCGCCGCGAGCAGAAGCGGAATGAACCGGCTTTTGCGGAGCTTCTCCGTGCCGAACCTTTTGATGAAGGGCACGGTGAGGAGCGAGAGCAGGTTGCCGCCCGCGTAAATGAGCAGGAACTGAAGCAGTGAAAAGGCGCGCTCCATCCGGACGAGACCGCCGGAGAAGCTGTTGGCCAGACACCAGGAAACGCCGCCGATAACGGCGTGCAGGGCACCCCACCAGCCCCATCGCATGTAGGTGATGCAGCAGATGCCGCAGGTGACGGAGACGATGTAGTACTGCCCCGAAAAGATGCCGGCACCAAGCGTGACGATCATGAATTCGAGCACGAACAGGATGAGACCCCAGATCGTCAGGTCAATTGCCCGGTAGGCAGCGAGAGACCGTTGCTTGCTCATATAATATCAGAGTTCTCCTGAAAGGTAAATGTAACCGCTTACATTGAGATTATATAGGGGAAAAAAGGGTTTGTCAATCCTTTTCAGACGAATTTTTGTTCTTTTGAGCCATCAAGACGCCAAAAAAGACAAAAACAGGCTTTTGAAACGGGAAATATCAATAAGATAACACTGAAGCGGGATAAAGCATAAGACGCGTGAAGAACCGGCGCGGAGAACAGGCCCGGGAAAGGACACGGATACGGGGATGGAGCCGGAGCGCGACGGCGGCCCGGATCAACGGACAAATACAATAAATATAAAATAATTATAAATAGGAAGAAAATGAACAAAAGAAAAAGGACGCGCCGTGAAGGCACGTCCTTTGGCGTGACACCGCCCGAAGACGGGGAAACGCAATGTTTATCTGAAATTACGCGTTGATGGCATCCTTCAGCGCCTTGCCGGCGGTGAAACCGGGCTTCTTGGAAGCGGCGATCTCGATGGAGGCACCGGTCTGGGGGTTGCGGGCAGTGCGGGCAGCGCGCTCCTTCACTTCGAAAGTGCCGAAGCCGACCAGCTGAACCTTCTCACCAGCCTTCAGGGATTCGGTGATAGCTTCCACCATGGCGACAACAGCCTTCTCGGCATCCTTCTTCGTCAGGCCGGCCTTCTCGGCGACAGCAGCGATCATTTCAGTCTTATTCATGATAAATTCCTCCGTAATGAATGTTTTAGTGATGACTGCTCTCTGTTTCAGAGCAGCTGTACCAGTATACTATAATTTCGTCCTTTGTCAAGTGTTGTAAGGACTTTCCCTGTGAAATCACGGCATTTTCCATCCGCTCAAATTGACGGATAAAGCGGTTCGTCGCCTGCGTCAGCGCGAAGGCCGGATCAACGCCGGAGCGGCGGCAAAGATCGGTCAGATCAAAGAGCAGCTGCCCCGCGGCATCGGGTGTGACAGGCATGCCGGAATCCAGCAGCGCGCCGGCGGTATCCCGGACGGAGCGCAGCAGCGCGGCGGGATCCGTCTCATCCAGCCCGGCAGCGGCAGCCTTCTTGCGAGCCTTGGAGGCGCGGAGCATAGGCTCCATCCCCTGCGCGATGGCAAGCAGATTTTCGGACAGGCGCTTTTCACCGCGTTCTTCACGCTTGATCTGATCCCAGTTGACGGAGACCTCTTCCGGCGTGGCGCAGCGCGTGTCCGCGAAAACGTGCGGATGGCGGCGGATCATCTTTTCGCAGATGTATGTGGCGACGTCGCTCATCTCAAATTCGCCGGTCGCCTTCGCGATATCGGCGTGGAAGGCAATCTGCAGCATGACATCGCCCAGCTCATCGGCCAGATGATCGGGATCATCCTCATCGATGGCGGCGGCGACCTCATAGCTTTCCTCAATAAGATAGGGGCGAAGCGAGGTGTGTGTCTGCTCCCGATCCCACGGGCAGCCCGAGGGGGAACGGAGCAGCGCCATGATGCGCTGGAGATCGAAGAAATCGAAACGCTTTTTTTCGGAAAGGGACCGCGCGGGGATCAGAACAGCGCAGGTGTGATTATACTTGCGCTGACGATCAAGATCCTCAAGCGGAATGGACACATAGGTACGGACCGGCTCTTCGGACGGGGGGAAGAAAAGAACGGGCGTGTCCGGATGATAATGGGAAAGCAGACGGAGCTTGCACTCAGAGGCGAGCGAAAAATTATCGAGCTCTGTGATCAGAAGATCGTGCTGGGTATCGGTGACGGAAAGACCGTCCGCGCACTGGATGAGCAGATCGGACGAGGGATACGCGCCGGTCAGCGGCGCGGAAAGGGGCATGCCGGGCAGCACCGTGCAGGGCGTCTGACGGATCAGGGCGCGGACGGTGGCATCGCTCGCGGCATCCAGCACAGCGTAGCAGACGGGCTGCTCCGCGGCTGCCTTCATTACGCGCGCGCAGCAGGCTTCGATCAGCTCATCAAAGTCCTCACAGGCTTCGTGCAGATCATCCAGCGCGGTGAAAGCTAGGCCGGACTCTGAAAGATAGTCCGCGGCATCGCAGAGCGCGGTGCGCAGAATGACAAGAGGCGCTTTTTTGAGGGCGTTCAGGGTGCCGAGCGTGAGGTGATCCCGGCTGCCGGGACCGAGTGAAACGATCGTAATGGGATGCATGGTATCACACTCCGGTTAAAATGAGGCGTTTCAGCGGCGGCGCAGACGGGCAGGCAGCTCGTCCTTGCGGATGGCGCCGGCCAGGAGAGCCGCGGCCGCGTAGACGATGACACCGGTGATCAGGCAGACCGCGACGGTGATGATGGTCATGAGACGGCTGTTCAGCGCGGCTTCCGTGAAGACGAACCGCCAAAGACCCCAGCAGATGAGGGACATGAACGCGGTAGCCGCGAGCGGGCGCAGCAGGATGGCGGGAATGTCCATCTTACAGCCGGTATACTTTTTGACGAAATAGAGGTTGGGGACCATGGAAACGGTGTAGCAGACCAGAGACGCGATCGGGGCGCCGTGGATATTGATATCGGGATTGCTGATGAGGAGGAGGTTGAGCAGGATCTTGCAGACGACACCGGCGGCAAGCGTGTACATGGGAATGCGCTGCTTGCCGCAGCCCTGCAGGATGCCGCTGGTGGCCTGTACCATGGTGAACAGGACGATGGTGAGCGCGCTCATCTCCAGCACCTGCGCCGCGATATCCAGCTGCTCCGGGGTATATTTGCCGAGGAACAGCATATACAGGATGGGACGCGCCAGAATGCTCATGCCGGCGGAGCAGGGAAGGCCGATGACAGTGGCCATGCGCAGGCCGGTAAGGGCTTCACGGGCGACACGCTCGTGATCCCCCCTGGCGCAGCCGGCCGAGATGGCGGGCACCAGATTGGCGGAGACGGCCATGGCGATGGCGGTGGGCACATTGATGAGCGAAAGTACGACCGAGGAATAAAGACCATAGCGGATGAGCGCTTCCTGATGGAGCTGTTCCGCGGTCAGCGCCGCGCTGAAGCCGGCGATGCCATGCGTCTCCATGAGGTTGGTGACCATGAAGGAATCGATCCATCCGGCCAGCGGCACGATGCAGGAGCCGATGGTGATGGGAACGGAAATGACGAGCAGATCCCGGGCGATGGACCTGCGCCCGAGGGGGACGGCATCCTCCGCCTGCTCCACCAGATCGAATTCATGACGGCTGCGGGCGTGGGAGAACATCATAAAGGCCAGGGCGACCGCTTCCGCGATGGAGGTGCCCAGCAGCATGCCGGCCGCGCCCCAGGCGGCGCTGCCCTGATCAAAGCCGATGGTGGCCAGCGGCAGCGCGACCGCCAGCTTGCCCACCTGTTCGATGAGCTGGGAGATGGCGGTGGGCATCATTTTGCGGTGACCCTGCATATAGCCGCGGAAGGCGCTCATGACGCAGACCAGCAGCAGCGAGGGCGCGATGGCCATGTAGCCGATGCTGATCTCGGGCGCGCCTGCCATGGAGGCCAGAGCGCCGGAGCCCAGCACAAGGATGAAGGTGGCGATCAGGCCGAGCGCGGTAAGCGCCCAGAGCGCGAGCTTGAAAACACGTTTGGCATTGCCGGGGTCATCCTTCGCGAGGTAATGACTGACCATGCGGGAGATGGCGACCGGGATGCCGGCGGAGGAGATGGTGAGCAGAAGGTTGTAGCTCTGGAACACCTTGGAGTAAAGGCCCAGACCGTCTCCGCCGATGGTATTGGCCAGCGGGATGCGGTAAAGCACGCCGACGACCTTGCAGATGATGCCGGCGGCTGCCAGGATGCTGACGCCGCCGATCAGAGAACGCTGCTTATTTGTCATGGATTCTCCTGTGATTAAAAGTGGATCCGGGGAAACACGGAAAGAAACACGAAAACGGGGCGGCATGGGACCGCCCCGTTATGAAGGATCAGATATCGCTCTCGGGAGCGTCTGTTTCAGCGGGGATCTGCTGATCTTCCGCGGCATCGAAGCGTTCGGCGGCTTCTTCCTGCGGGAGGGCTTCAGACGGAAGCGCTTCGGCTTCTTCGGCTTCTTCCTCCTTGGGAACACAGGTAACGCCGACCACACGGCTGCCTTCCGCGATGCGCATCAGGCGCACGCCCTGAGAGGCGCGGCCGCAGATGCGGATATCCTCGACCGCGGTGCGGATGATGGTGCCGTCATCGGTGATGAGCATGATGTCTTCATCATCGTGGACCATCAGCTGCGCGACCATCGGGCCGGTCTTCTCGGTGAGGTTCATGGAGCGCACGCCCTTGCCGCCGCGGTTGGTCTCGCGGTATTCCTCGGGATCGGTACGCTTGCCGTAGCCGTTTTCGGTGATGTTCAGCACGAGGGCGTTATCCTCGATCACGCACATATCGGTGACAATGTCGCCTTCCTCCAGACGCATGGAGCGCACGCCGTGGCTGGCGCGGCCCATGGCGCGCACCAGACGCTCGTTGAAGCGGATGGTGTGGCCCAGACGGGTGCCCAGCATGAATTCCTGACCCTCGATGCACTCCTGCACGCCGATCAGATGATCGCCCTCATTGAGAACAATGGCGATCAGACCGGTCTTGCGCAGGTTCTTGAACTCGCTCAGCTCGGTCTTCTTGATGATGCCGAACTTGGTGGCCATCACGAGGCACTTGCCCTCGGCGGCTTCGGGCATGGGAATGATGTTGGTGACCTTTTCACCGGGGTTCAGCTGCAGCAGATTGACGATGGCAGTGCCGCGGGCGGTGCGTCCGGCTTCGGGGATCTGGTAGCACTTGAGGGTGAAGACGCGGCCCATATCCGTGAAGAACATGACATCTTCATGGCTGTTGATGGTGCGGATATGCTCCGCGTAATCCTCCTCGCGCGTGGTCATGCCGCTGATGCCGCGTCCGCCGCGGTTCTGCGCGCGGTAGGTGGACTTGCTGAGGCGCTTGATGTAGCCGAAGTGGGTGAGGGTGACGATCATGTCATCCACGGCGATCAGATCGGCGATATCGATCTCACCTTCGACCGCGGACAGCTCCGTGCGGCGGTCATCGCCGAATTTATTCTTGATGACGTTCATTTCATCCTTGACCACGCCCATGAGCAGATCACGGTTGGCCAGAAGAGAATTGAGATATTCGATGAAGCGTTCGATCTCCTGATATTCCTGCAGCAGCTTATCGCGCTCCAGACCGGTCAGACGGGCGAGGCGCATATCCAGAATGGCCTGCGCCTGCTTTTCGGAGAAGGCGAAGCGTTCGATCAAAGTCTCGCGCGCTTCGGTGGTATCCTTGCTGGCGCGGATGATGCTGACGATCTCGTCGATGTTATCCAGCGCCTTCAGCAGGCCCTCCAAGATGTGGGCGCGGGCCATGGATTTTTCGAGATCGTACTTGCAGCGGCGGGTGACGACATCTTCCTGATGCTTGATGTAGTAATACAGCATATCGCGCAGGGAGAGTACCCTGGGCGTGCCGTCGACCAGCGCCAGCATGATGGCGCCGAACGTTTCCTGCAGCTGGGTGTGCTTGTAAAGATAATTGAGCACGACCTGATACTGCACATCGCGCTTGAGCTCGATCGCGATGCGCATACCGTTGCGGTCGGACTCATCACGGATATCGGAAATGCCCTCCAGGCGCTTTTCGTGCACGAGCTCGGCGATCTTTTCGACCAGCATGGCCTTGTTGACGCCGTAGGGGATCTCGGTGACGACGATGCGCTGGCGGTTATTGCCCATTTCCTCGATCTCGGTGCGGGAACGGACGGTGATCTTGCCGCGGCCGGTGTGATAGGCCTCGCGGATGCCGCTGCGGCCCAGAATGATGCCGCCGGTGGGGAAATCGGGGCCCTTGATGTGCTCCATCAGTTCATCCAGCGTGGCATCGGGATTGTCGATCAGGCAGGTGGCGCCGTCAATGACCTCGCGCAGGTTGTGCGGCGGGATATTGGTGGCCATGCCGACGGCGATACCGGAGGAGCCGTTGACCAGCAGATTGGGGAAGCGGGCGGGCAGCACGGTGGGCTGCATCAGCGTTTCATCGAAGTTGGGCATGAAATCGACGGTGTCCTTTTCGATGTCCTGCAGCAGATGCAGACAGATCTTGCTCATGCGGGCTTCGGTATAACGCATGGCGGCGGCGCCGTCACCATCGACGGAGCCGAAGTTGCCCTGACCTTCGACCAGGGTGTAGCGCATATTGAAGGGCTGCGCCAGACGAACCATGGCGTCATAAACGCTGGAGTCGCCGTGGGGATGGAATTTACCCAGCACGTCACCGACCAGACGGGCGCTCTTACGGAAGGGCTTGTCCGGGGTCATGCCCAGTTCGTTCATATCGTAGAGGATGCGGCGGTGAACGGGCTTGAGACCATCGCGCACATCGGGCAGGGCACGGTTGATGATGACCGCCATCGCGTACGCGATGAAGGACGTTTTCATCTCCTGTTCAAGGTCTGCCGGAAGCAGACGATCCTGAATATCACTCATGATCTATTTATTCCCTTTCTGTCATCACAGGTCCAGATCGGTGACCATCTTGGCGTTCTGTTCGATGAATTCACGGCGGGGCTCGACCTGATCACCCATCAGCAGGGTGAAGATCTCATCCGCAGCAATGGCATCGGATAGTTCAAAACGCTTCATGGTGCGGGTCTCGGGGTTCATGGTGGTGGTCCACAGCTGTTCCGCGCTCATTTCACCCAGACCTTTGTAGCGCTGGATCTCGGCCTTGGTGTCACGGCCCAGTTCATCCAGCTTGCGCTGCAGCTCTTCATCGCTGTAGACATAATATTCGTTCTTGCCCTTGGTGATCTTATAAAGCGGGGGCATGGCGCTGTACACATAGCCCTGCTTGATCAGCTCCGGCATGTAGCGGTAGAAGAAGGTGAGCATCAGGATGCGGATATGCGCGCCGTCAACATCGGCATCCGTCATGCAGACGATGCGGTGGTAGCGGAGCTTTTCGAGATTGAACTCCTGCCCGATGCCGCAGCCGAAGGCGGTGATCATGTTCTTGATCTGTTGGTTGACGAGGATCTTGTCCAGACGGGTCTTTTCGACATTCAGGATCTTGCCGCGCAGGGGCAGAATGGCCTGATAATGACGGTCGCGGCCTTCCTTGGCGGAGCCGCCGGCGCTGTCGCCCTCGACGATGAAGATCTCGCACTTGGCGGGATCACGCTCGGAGCAGTCCGCCAGCTTGCCGGGCAGGGAGGCGGTCTCGAGAACTGTCTTTCTGCGGGTCATATCGCGGGCTTTGCGGGCAGCCTCGCGGGCGCGGGCAGCACCGAGGCAGCGATCCAGAATGATCTTGGAAACGGCGGGATTTTCTTCAAGGAAGGTGGAAAGGCCTTCATAGACCAGCTTGTCCACGATGGGCTTGACCTCGCTGTTGCCCAGCTTGCTCTTGGTCTGGCCTTCAAACTGAGGCTCCGGCATCTTGACGGAGACGATGGCGGCCAGAGACTCACGGGTGTCTTCGCCCTTGAGGTTGCTGTCGGCATCCTTGAGGATCTTATACTTGCGGCCGTAATCATTCACAGCGCGGTTGAGCGCGGCCTGGAAGCCGGCCAGATGCGTGCCGCCTTCAGGCGTGTGGATGTTATTGGCGAAAGCGAAAATAGATTCCTGATAGCTGTCGTTATACTGGAGTGCCACTTCGACGGAAACATCGCTGCGGACACCTTCGATGTAGATGGGATCGGCGAAGAGGACTTCTTTGTTTTTATTCAGATAGCGGACGAATTCGCGGATACCGCCCTCATAGTGGAAGACGCGCTCCAGCGTTTCCTCCGGACGCTCGTCCCGCAGCACCAGCTTGATGCCCTTGTTGAGGAAGGCCATCTCGCGGATACGGGTCTTGAGGGTGTTGAAATCGAAAACGATGTTGGGATCGAACACACCCTCGGGATTCTCGCTGCTGCGGATATCCGGCCAGAAACGGATGGTGGTGCCGGTGTCCTCGCAGGAACCGATGACGCGCAGATCGTAGTCGATTTTGCCGATGGAGTATTCCTGCTCGTAAATATTGCCGTTCTGATGCACTTCCACGCGCAGATGCTGGGAAAGGGCGTTGACAACGCTGGCGCCGACGCCGTGCAGACCGCCGGAGACCTTGTAGCCGGAGCCGCCGAACTTGCCGCCGGCATGCAGGACCGTCAGACAGACCTCGACCGCGGGACGGCCCATCTTGGGATGGATGCCCACGGGGAAGCCGCGGCCGTTATCCTTGACGGAGCAGGAGCCGTCCTTGTGAAGGGTGATATATACCTCGGTGCAGTAGCCGGCCAGCGCCTCGTCAATGGCGTTGTCGACGATTTCATATACGCAGTGATGCAATCCGCGGACATCGGTGGAACCGATATACATACCGGGGCGCTTGCGGACCGCCTCAAGACCTTCGAGTACCTGGATCTGGCTTTCGTCATAGTGGACGGACGGTGAGACCGTGCCGTTTTTGTTCAGATCTTCGGACATAATTCCTCCTGAAAAGTGTGCGGAAAAGGGCAGAATAAAACACATAAATTATAACATAAAAATAACGTTTTTGGAATAGTTTTTTCCTATATATAAAAAGAAAAATAAAATTTTTGCCCTCCAGAGCCGCCGGAAAAGGAGCAAAAACAGACCGCGCGATGAAAACGGGCGGAGGAGAGCGCGAAAGGCTGCCGGCTGAAGACAGGAAGGGCCGCGGCGCTTGACTTTACGGGCGGCGGAGCATACAATATGCTTATTTCCCAAGGAAGGACCGGAGCGTGCAATGAGTTATGATGTCGCGGTCATCGGAGCGGGCCACGCGGGCTGTGAGGCGGCGCTGTGCTGCGCCAGAATGGGCCTGGAGACCGTTCTGATGACGCTGAATATGGAATCCGTGGCGCTGATGCCGTGCAATCCCTCGATCGGCGGCACGGGCAAGGGCCATCTGGTGCGTGAGATCGACGCGCTGGGCGGTGAGATGGGCGTGGCGGCGGATAAAACGATGCTGCAGAGCCGTATGCTGAATACGGGCAAAGGCCCTGCCGTGCATTCCCTGCGCTGCCAGAGCGACAAGCGCGCTTATCAGAGCCGCATGCTGAACGTGCTGTTCGCGCAGGAGCATCTGACGGTGCGCCAGGGGGAAGTAACGGAGATCCTGACGCAGGGCGGCCGCGTGAGCGGTATCAGGACCCTGACAGGAGAAAAGATCGAATGCCGCGCGGCGGTGGTGTGCACCGGTGTGTATCTGAAGAGCCGCATCATCATCGGCGAGGCGGAGTGGAACGGCGGCCCACAGGGGCTGCTGCCGGCCAATCATCTGAGCGAGAGCCTGAGCGGACTGGGCTTCGAGCTGCGCCGCTTCAAAACCGGCACACCCGCGAGGATCGATCACAGAAGCATTGATTTTGACGAGATGGAGCAGCAGCCGGGCGATGATCCGGTGACGCCCTTCTCTTTCCTGACGGATGAAAAACTGGTCAACCGCGCGATGTGCTACCTGACATGGACCAATGAAAACACCCATGAGATCATCCGGCAGAATATCCACCGCGCGCCCATGTATAACGGTCAGCTGAACAGCGTAGGCGCGCGCTACTGCCCCAGCATCGAGACCAAGATCATGCGTTTCGCGGACAAGACAAGGCATCAGATCTTTCTGGAGCCTGAAGGGGACGGCTATCCCGAATGGTATGTGCAGGGCATGAGCACCAGCCTGCCGGAGGATGTGCAGTGGGCCATGTACCGCACCATTCCGGGCCTGCGCCGCTGCGTGATCACACGCCCGGCCTATGCCATTGAATATGACTGCATCAACAGCACCGCGCTTTCGCCCGCGCTGGGCGCGAACGACGTGCCCGGGCTTTATCTGGCCGGGCAGGTGAACGGCACCAGCGGCTATGAAGAGGCAGCCGCGCAGGGCATCTACGCCGGCATCAACGCCGCGCTTTACTGCAGGAATGAGGAGCCCTTCATCCTCACCCGCGATCAGGCGTACATCGGCGTCATGGCGGATGACCTGACCACCAAGGGGACGGATGAGCCCTACCGTATGATGACCAGCCGCGCCGAGCATCGGCTGTATCTGCGGCAGGACAACGCGGATATCCGCCTGACGGAGCGTAGCCGGAAGATCGGCCTGGCGACAGATGAGCGGATGCGCCGTCTGGACGCGAAGCGCAAAGAGACCGAAGCCCTGATGCAACGGCTGCGCGAAGAGGGCATGATCCAGAAAATCAGGCGGCCTGAAGTGGCGCTGGAGCTGCCGGAGGGGTGGGAATACTCCGCCGCCGCGCGGGAACAGTGCGAGATCAACATCAAGTATGAGGGCTATCTGGAAAAGGAAATGAACCAGATCCGCAAGATGCGGGATATGGAGGAGCGCAAGCTGCCGTGTGACGCGCCCTATATGGAGATGGAATCCCTGCGGCTGGAGGCCCGGCAGAAGCTGGCGAAGCAGCGCCCCATCAGTCTGGGTCAGGCGGCCCGTATTCCGGGCGTGAGCCCGGCAGATGTCGCCGTGCTGATGGTGTGGCTGAAAAAACAAAAGAGCAATTAACGATCACCAATGGATATAAAGAGAAGCAGGAACGCATGGCGGCGGCTCCTGCTTCTTTTTGCTTGTTTTTGTACGGAAGAATCAAAAAGACCGTCCCGAAGGACGGCCTGAAATGTTATCGGATCATTCCCGGATCAGGGAAACATTGGTGATATACAGGGAATAGGGCGCCGGAACAGCCGCGCCGCCCAGATCGAAGGAGAAACGGGCGTTGGAATCAGTCGCGCCTTCCATGGTGAAGGTGGCTTCAAAATGCTGCTTTTCAGCGGTGGCAGTGATGCTGAAGGTGGCGTACTGGCCGTAATCGCCGTAGTTGCGCATGATGAAGCAGGGGACTGTCACATCAGTATCCGCCTTGACCCTGTAATCAAAGGACAGGGTATAGGTGGCGCCTTCTTCGATGGTCAGCCCGGTGTAGGTGGGCTGGAAGGACCAGGGGTTCGCGCCGCCGGCCTTCACATTGACGATGATGCCGGTGGCGGTGATAGACACATCACCGGAAGCACCAGCAGCGGTATCGATCCACTTGGACCACTTGCTGGTGTCGGAGCACATGTTGGCCATATCCTTCACCATGTCCTTGAGCAGGGCAAGGTCGGTCTCGTCAACGGTGCCGTCATAGTTCATATCGCAGTAGGGCACGGTCTCGCCGCCGTTGGTCAGATAATCCTTGAGGAGGGTCACATCATCCGGGGTGATCTGGCCGTCTTCATTGGCATCGCCGGGCGCGAACTGGCTGACATACCAGTTGATATCGCGGGCCTGACTGGTGATGACGGTGAGCATCTCGGGATCGGACCAGGTGAGGGAATGACGGTTGATGATGCCGAAATCGCCGCCGTTATCCCACCACATGCAGGGGATATCGTACTTGTTGGCCATGATGACCATGTGCTTGGCCCAGGTCATACGGGCATAGCGGTTGTCCTTGTCCACGCAGCCGAATTCGCCGATGAGGACGGGAATGCCCTTGTCCTTGAAATCCTTCTGCAGGCCGGTGATGAAGGGATCCACATCGGTGGCGCGCCAGGTGGTGCCGGGCTGATCGGGATGGGTGAAGGTGAAGGGCGCGTAGATGTGCACTTCGACCGCGAGCTTATCCTCCACGGTATCGGTGGGCATCACGAAGCCCTGACGGATCAGCTGATTGGCAGCGGCCGCGTAAGTGGTGACGACCAGCACACGGCGGGCGTTGTTGCTGCCGGTGGCGCGGACGGTGTCGACGAACAGCTGGTTGAGAGCGTTGCAAGCATCCAGCGCCTGCTGATCGGGGCTGTTCCATTCGCGCTTGTCGTTCAGGATCTCATTGAAGCCTTCAAAAACAAGGTGATCGCCGTAATCCTTGAAGCGGGTGGCGATCTGCAGCCATTCGTTGGCGAACTTGGCCGCCTTTTCGTCGTAGTTGTTCTGATCCGCGGTCAGCCAGCCGTTGGAGCCGGTATCGTGCTGGATGTTGAGGATGCAGTACATGCCTTCATCCAGAATGATCTTTACGACTTCCTCCACGCGGTCCATCCACTTTTCATCGATCGTCATGGTGGCGGGATCGGTGATGTGGTTCTGCCAGGTGGTGGGCAGGCGGATGGCATTGAAGCCGCTGTCGTGGACGAACTTGACCAGTTCAGCGCTGATCTTGGGGTTGGACCAGCAGGTCTCGCTGGAAAGACCGCCGTTGTAGACCTTGGAACTGCTGTAGGCATCCAGCGTGTTGCCCATGTTCCAGCCGATGACGATGTCATCGAGCAGCTCCGCCGCGGTGGGCCAGGCCTGCTCCTCCGCAAAGGCAAATGAGCAGCAGGAAACGAGCAGGATGAGAGTCAAAATGAGGGAAAGCGTTTTCTTCATTTTGCGATCGCTCCTTCAAAAAAATGTACTTTGATTATACAAAAAAACGGGGAATAAGTCAAACCGGCGGACAGATTTTTATCCGCGCGGATCGCCGCGCAAACGGAAAACCATCCACAGGAAAACAAAAAGGGCCGCGCCGGGCCCTGAGAGAACGGAATAAACGGGGTTCATCCCTTCAGCACGGCTCTGACCGCGCGGGGAAGGGGATTCAGATCATGATAGACGGTGATGAAGGTGAAATCCTTCTCCAGCAGGGCGGAAACGGCTTCCGCCTGGGTATCGCCGATCTCCAGAAAGAGCGTGCCGCGCGGATAGAGATGCGCGGGGGCTTCCCGGATGATGCGGCGGTAGAAATCCAGCCCGTCCTCGCCGCCGAAGAGCGCCATTTCGGGCTCAAACAGCACTTCCTTCTGGAGGCTTTCTTTTTCGCCGTCCGGGATATAGGGGGGGTTGGACAGAATGCAGTCAAAACGGCTGTCTCCCACCGCGGCAAAAAGATCGCCCTGCAGGAAGGTGATATCGACCTGATTGAGAAGGGCGTTTTCCCGCGCGATGGAAAGGGCGTCCGGGGAAAGATCGGAGGCAGTGACCTCCGTATCCGGGCGGTGCTTCTTGACCGCGACAGCCAGCGCGCCGCTGCCTGTACACAGATCCAGCACCCGCGCGCCGGTGGGTGCCTGACGGATGACCTGCTCGCAGAGGGTCTCGGTATCGAAGCGGGGGATCAGCACGCCGGGACGCACCCGGAAGGGCAGGGACATGAAATACTGATCGCCCAGGATATACTGCAGCGGCTCCCGCTTTTCGCGGCGGCGGATCAGCGCGGCAAATCGTTCTTCATCTGCCGGGGATACTTCCCTGAAGGAATCAGCCTTCATCTGCAGACGGTCCATCCGGAGCACGGAGGCCAGCAGATATTCGGCATCGGTTTTCGCGTCGGGGACGGACACCGCTTCAAGCCGCTGAATAGCGGAGCGGAGCAGGGAACGGATATCCATCAGCCGTTCGCTTCGCTTTCCTGATCGCCGGAGGCTTCGATCGCTTCGGCTTCCGCGCGGGCAGCGATCACATTTTCAGGCAGGGGCTGCGCGAGGGGGGATTCGGGCGGAATGCGGATCCAGCCTTCGGGGGTGGTCTCACCCTCGATATCTTCACCCAGCGCCATACGGATGGAGATGATGGCCACCTGGCACATATCATCGGTGGGCTGCTTGGTGGTCAGCTTCTGCATCATCAGGCCGGGCCAGCGCAGCGCGCGGCAGACCTTGTTATCGTGATGGGCAAGACCCTTGAGCACCTCATAGCTGAGGCCGGCGACCAGCGGCAGCAGGGCGATGCGGGACAGAACACGCACGATGTAGTTGCTCATGTCATAGCCGGTGGTGATGAGGATGAGCACATCGATGACGGAGTAGAACAGCAGCGACAGCAGGAAGGTGATGAGGATGAAACTGGTGCCGCAGCGGGGGTGCAGGGTGGAGAACTTCTGCGCGTTGGCAGGGGTGAGCTCCAGCTGCGCCTCGTTGCAGTAGACGGTCTTATGCTCACTGCCGTGATACATGAAGGTGCGGCGCACATCGGGCACCTTGGCGCTCAGCACCATATAGCCGATGAGGATCGCGATCCTGACCAGCGCGGAAACCAGATTCTTGACCAGCTGGAGGCCGGGCGTGATGTTTTCAATGGCGTTGAAGGGCATGACGGCCAGATTGGGCAGGAATACGAAGAGGCCCAAAGAGACGACCACGGCCAGCACGAGGGCGACGGCCATCACGATCTTTTCAATGGATTTGCCGAAGACCTTGCTCAGCCATTTTTCAAACTTGGAGGGCTCTTCTTCTTCGAGGCCCAGCATTTCAAAACTGTCGTTCAGCGTCTTCATACCGCCGGAAAGCATGGTGAGGAGGCTGACCGCGCCGCGGATGACAGGCCATCCCATCCACTTGTGCTTCTTGGCCGGGCTGACATAGGGATCACGCTTGGTGACGATGGAGCCGTCTTCACGGCGGACGGAGATGGCCACATATTCGGTGGAACGCATCATCACGCCTTCCATGACCGCCTGACCGCCGACATCGGGGCGCTTTACAGGGTTCTGTTGATCGGACATTGCTTTTTTCCTTTCGTAAATACAATAACACAGGGGCTGCTTTTCCCCATATAGCATTATATCATAGGATGATGCCGTTTTCAAGAAAGGCCGGAGTAAACAAAAAAAGGCAGCATGCCTGATGCATACTGCCTTTTCGCGGAACTTACGCCTTGGCGTAGCGCTTCTTGAAGCGATCTACACGGCCACCGGTATCTACCAGCTTCTGCTTGCCGGTAAAGAAAGGATGACACTTGGAGCAAATTTCGACCTTCAGCTCAGCCTTGGTGGAGCCGGTTTCGAACGTTTCACCGCAGACGCAGCGAACGATGCACTTGTTGTACTTCGGATGGATCTTTTCCTTCATGCCTTTTTCACCTCTTTTGCTTGTCCCACGTGCGCGTAGCGGTTTTTCAACGCGCACGACGCTATGGTGACGGATTCATAGATGGCTGCTATGAGCCGCATATGGAATTATAACAAACGAAATCAAGAATTGCAAGTGTTTTTTGCGGTTCAAAATGTTAAATCGGGCCGGCTGACCGCCTGTTTATCCTTGCTTCCCGGTGATCAACGCCCCCCCGGTTTCGGGATGAACGGACACGCCTTTTTGCGGATCCGAAGAGGGGTCAGACCTTCAGCAGGGCAACAGCCACATCGTTCACATTGGTGCCGGTGGGGCCTGTCATGATGAGACCGCCGGTCTTCTGCAGAGCGTGATAGGCGTCGTTGTCCTTCAGTACGCCCGCGACTGTGAGCCCGGCTGCCTTCAGTTCCGCCGCAGTATCACTGTCCGCGTAGCCGCCGGCCGCGTCGGTCGGGCCGTCCGTGCCGTCGGAGCCTACGGAGAATACCGCCGCGCCCTTCATGCCGGCGATGCCCGCGGCTGCCGCGAGCGCCAGTTCCTGATTGCGGCCGCCCTTGCCATGGCCGGTCAATACGACGACGGTCTCGCCGCCGGCGATGTAGGCCACGCTCCTGCCGTCGTTCGCGTGTGTCTTCAGGATGCTTGCCATCATGCTGCCGGCTTCCTTGGCCTGACAGCAGAGCTGGTCGGTCAGCAATACGGGCTCGTAGCCGAGACGGCGGCACACGGCGGCCGCGGCGGTGCACAGTTCACGCACGCTGCCGTTGATCTGCGTTTCCACATTGTCGAGCGCCTTGGGCGTTTCGATCTGCATCAATGCTTTGGCTTCATCGCTCAGCTTCAGGCCGTACTTTTCCGCGATCGCGATCGCGTCCTCACGGGTGGCGGTATCCGGGCAGGCCGGGCCGGAGGCGATCATATCCAGCGGATCGCCGAGGATATCGGACAGGATGACCGCGCACACCTTCGCCGGGGCGCACAGCTGCGCGAAACGGCCGCCCTTCACGGCGGACAGGCGCTTGCGGATGGTGTTGATCTCCACGATATCGGCGCCGCAGGCCAGCAACTGGCCGGTCACATCCTGCAGTTCCGCGCCGGAAACGAGCGGCTTTTCAAACAGCGCGCTGCCGCCGCCGGAAAGCAGGAACAGTACGGTGTCCTGCGCGGTAAGGCCGGTCACAAGGTCCAGCGCGGCTTGCGTGCCCTTGAAGGAATTCTCATCCGGGACGGGATGGCCGGCTTCATAGCAGGCAAAATTGGCGATGGGGCCCATTACGTGATCATACTTCGTCACGACAACGCCGTTTTCAATGCGGTCACCCAGACAGTCGGAAGCGGCCTTGGCCATCTGCCACGCGGCCTTGCCGGCGGCGACCAGCAGAACGCGGCCGGGGAATTCGCGTCCGCTCACGGCGCGGCGCACGGCTTCATCGGGCTGCACGGCGGCGATCGCTTCCTTTACGATCAGATCAGCGTCTTTACGCAGGGATTCATTCATCGAAAAAACCTCCTTGGTAAAAGAGGCCGCCGCAGAACGAACGCGGCGGCCTTGATAAGAATCAGGATCAGAAGATCAGGCTCAGGATGAAGATGCCTACCATGGCGGCCAGGCCCATGATGAGCGTCAGCAGGGTCTGGGTCTTGTAGCCCTGATCGGGCGTCATCTCACCAAAGTTGGTAACCACCCAGAAGTAGGAGTCGTTCGCGTGGGAAACGGTCATGGCACCGGCACCGATCGCCATAACGACCAGCGCGATGGAAGCGGGCGAGGTGAAGCCAAGAACGGTCAGCAGAGGCGCGACGATACCGGCGGTCGTGGTGATCGCGACGGTAGAGGAGCCCTGCGCGGACTTGAGGATCGCGGCCAGCAGGAAGGGGAAGAAGATGCCGATGGTCTGCAGAGCGCCGGCGTTCTCCTTGATGAATTCCACCATGGAGGAGGTGGAGATGACCTTGCCCAGCACGCCGCCGGCAGCGGTGACGAACAGGATGGGGCCAACGGTCTTCAGGGTCTCATTGGTGATGGCGTAGAATTCCTTCATCTTGTGGGAGGTGCCCAGCTGGACAGTGGCGCACAGGGTGCCGACAGTCAGCGCGATGATGGGGGTGCCCAGGAAGGTGAGGATATCCTTGATGAAGCCGGTCCAGCCCGCCATGGAGGCGATGGAGGAGAAGGCCATCAGGATGATGGGGACGATGATGGGAGCCAGCGCGTTGAAGGCGCAGGGCAGCTTGCCGTATTCCTTCACCAGCTCTTCGTAGGTCTTCACGATCTCCTTGCTGTCGGTCTTGGTCTCATCGGCGGACTTGACCTTCTTACCGATCAGCTTGGCATAGACCAGACCGGCGATCAGGGGCAGGATGGAGCAGAGCACACCGAAGCCCATGACCAGCAGCAGGTTATCACCGGCGCCCAGCGTGTTCGCGGCAGCGATGGGGCCGGGTGTCGGCGGAATGAAAACGTGGGAGATATACAGACCGGCGGACAGGGCGACGGTCATGGCGACGGAGGAAACGCCGGTACGCTTGACCAGCGCCTTACGGATGGGGTTCAGGATAACAAAGCCGCTGTCGCAGAAGACGGGGATGGATACGACCCAGCCCATCAGCTCGATGGCAAGCTCGGGGTGCTTCTGGCCGACGAGCTTGATGACGATGTCAGCCAGCTTCAGCGCGGCACCGGTCTTTTCCAGGATGGTGCCGATCAGGGCGCCCAGGATAATGACGATACCGATGGAAGAGAAGGTGCCGGAGAAGCCGGCGCCGATGGTGCCCGGGATGTCGCTGAGCGGGATGCCCGCCAGCAGGGCCAGGATCAGGGACACGCCCATGATGGCCAGGAAGGGATGGACCTTCCACTTGGAGATGGCAACGATCATGACGATGATTGCCACAACGAAGGCGATAATGAGGGCAATACCGGACATAAAACAGCCTCCTTGGGTATAGAATTTCAGAGGATCTCTTCGCGGCGTGTGTCTTAATTGCCGAAAAGCAGTCTCTGTTTTGATTAACACAATTGTAACATACACTTGTTGAGAAAGCAAGCAGTTAATCGACACTTTTTTGACACATTCTGAGGGCGTTCTGAAACGCGTTCCCAAAGCCCGGATCCTGCCGGAAGACGCGCAAAAAAAGGGCACGCCGCGCGGACGTGCCCCGGTATACGGGATAAACTTATTTGGCCAGTCTGGCGACCAGCTTGGTGGAACGCTCCAGGAAAGCCTTGAGATCGGCGGATTCCAGCGGACGGGAGGCCATACGGGCGATATCATACAGCTGGCGGCACAGCAGATCTTTGGTTTCCTGATCCTCCATGGAAGAGAGGGACTGAACGGTGGGGTTCAGGCGGTTGAGCACCAGCGTGTATTTGTCGGGCATGGGGAAATCCTGACCGTAGGCGCGGCTCATTTCCTTGTAGCGGCGCATCTGCTCGTCTTCCAGCAGCATCAGCGGCAGCTCCTTATCGGACAGGGCTTCCAGCTTCACTTCCAGCTCGGGCTGCTCCAGCGCGCCGCGGAACAGATCCTGTAGAGGCTCGAGGGTCAGATCCTTGCCCTCTTCGGTCTCCTCGGTCAGGCCGGATACATCGGCGTCCACACGGGCAAACTCGGGAGCGTCATCGCCGGAGGAATACTCCAGGAAGGACATGAAGTTCATATCGATCAGGGTGTCCATCACCACGACATCGATGCCGCGGGCGGTGTACAGCGCCACATTGGCGGCCTGACGGTTTTCTTCGGTGGTGTAGTAGATCTTCTTGCCGGCCTTGCCTTCGTTGCGGGCTTTGTATTCATCGCGGGTGAAGTATTCGCCGGCGGTGGTCTTGAACAGCAGGGAATTCTTCACGGAATCGAAGAACTTGTTGTCCTTGATGCAGCCGTACTTGACGAAGGGATGGATATCGTCCCAGTAGGTCTGGTACTTGTCGCGCTCGGTGTTGAACAGGCCGTTCAGCTTATCGGCCACCTTTTTGGTGATGTGGGCGGAAAGTTTCTTGACATAGCCGTCATTCTGCAGGAAGGAACGGGACACGTTCAGCGGCAGATCGGGGCAGTCGATCACACCCTTGAGCAGCATCAGGAATTCCGGAATAACTTCCTTGATGTTATCAGCCACGAACACCTGACGGTTGAAGAGTTTGATCTCGCCCTCCTGACCGCCGAAATCGCGGCGGATGCGCGGGAAGTAGAGGATGCCCTTCAGGTTGAAGGGATAATCCACGTTCAGGTGGATCCAGAACAGCGGCTCCTCGTAGGTGTGGAAAAGCTTGCGGTAGGTCTCTTTATACTGCTCCTCCGTGCAGTCCTTGGGCGCGGAGAGCCACAGGGGATGCGTGTCATTGATGGGCTTGGGCGCTTCCGGCGCTTCGGTCTTTTCTTCGGTGTCGTTTTCTTTCTTTTCGGCAGGGGCCTTTACTTCGTCCAGATAGATGGGCGTGGCCATATAGCCGCAATAGCGCTCCAGCACCTGACGGACACGGAAGCCCTCCAGGAATTCCTTTTCCTCCTCGGTGATGTGCAGCGTGATGCAGGTGCCGCGTTCGGAGCGGGTACCTTCATCCATGGTGTACTGCATTCCGTCCGCGCTGTTCCACAGAACGGGCGCGGCCCCCTCCTGATAGGAAAGGGTGTCGATGGTCACCTGATCGGCCGCCATGAAAGCGGAATAAAAGCCCAGACCGAAGTGACCGATGATGCCGCCCTTGTCGTCATTGCCGGTGTAGTTCTTCAGGAACTCCTCCGCGCCGGAGAAAGCCACCTGATTGATGTACTTGTCCACTTCGTCGGCGGTCATACCGATGCCGTTATCCTCA
>CALCTW010000133.1 GCA_937907055.1 uncultured Clostridia bacterium
TTGGCGGCAGCATGGCAGGCAATATTGATGGCAAAGCTGGTCTTACCCATGGAAGGACGGGCGCCGATCAGGATCAGTTCGCCGCCGTGCAGACCGGTGAGCAGATTATCCAGCGCGTAATAGCCGGTGGGCACACCGGTCACGCCGCCCTTGGTCTTGGCGTACTCCTCCATCTGCAGATAGGTTACCGGCAGGATCTCCTTGATAGGACGCAGGTTCTCTTCACCGGTGCGCTGCATGACGATATCAAAGATGGCCTTTTCACTGCGGTCCAGAATGGACTGCAGATCATCCTGCTGGGAATAGCTGTCCCGCATGATCTGCCGGGAGGCCTCGATCAGCTTGCGCAGGGTGCTCTTTTCCTTTACGATGCGGATATAATAGCTTACATTCTGGGTGGTCGGCACAAAGGTGGACAGATCCACCAGATAATCCACACCGCCCACGCCGTCGAGCGTGCCGCGCTCGGTCAGCTTTGAATTCACCGTCACAAGGTCCACCGCCATCGAATCAGCCACCAGCTGACGGATGGTCGCGTAGATCTCCTTATGCGCGGGAAGGTAGAAATCATCCTCGTCCAGGCTCTCCATCGCGGTCGAGACCGCGGCAGAATCCTGCATCAGCGCGCCCAGCACGGACTTTTCCGCGTCGGTCGCGTGAGGGGGGATCTGACGGCCTGTCAGGTCAAATTCAGACATATCAGTTGTCTCCGCCGGTTACTTTCACTTTCATTTTGGCGCTGACTTCGGGGTACAGCTTGACCGTCATGTCATACTCGCCCACGGTGTTGATCTTTTCAGCCACTTCGATCTTGCGCTTGTCCACCGTGACATTCATCTGCTTGAGCAGGGCATCGGCGATCTCCTGCGTGGTGATGGAGCCGTACAGACGGCCCTTGTCACCGCAGCGGGCGATCACAGTGACCACCTTGCCGCGCAGGGAGGAAGCCGTCTTATCCGCGGCGGCGCGGCGTTCCATCTCACGCTGACGCTCGGCCGCGCGCTTGCGCTCCACTTCCTTGCTGGCGCCGGCTGTGGCTTCCATGGCCAGTTTATTGGGGAACAGGAAGTTGCGGGCGTAGCCGTCGCTCACGTTGACGATCTCGTCCTTTTTGCCCTGTCCCTTTACATCTTTCAGAAGAATAACTTTCATTTTGCTTTTTCCTCCATGATCCTCTTCATCCTCGCGGATGTCGCAGGGTAATATCAAACAAAATGGCATACCAAGCCATGATTATTGTATGTAATTCCTTTCGGTTTGTCAAGGTTGACCCTGCCGCGCGAAATGAATAAAAAGAAACCCCGCGCCGCTTTTCAGCGGTACGGGGTAACCGTCTGCAGGACAGACCTGATGAATTACTTGATCAGCGCCTTCTTGCCGACGAAGGGAACTTCCTTGGCCTTGCCGGTGACGGCATTCACGATGCCGATGATGGCATACACCAGCAGCACGACATCGCACACCCAGCAGATGATGGCTACGATGGTGCCCAGCACGGGGATGAAGCCGGTCACGGTCATCAGAACGCTGGTAGCCACTTCAGCGATCAGCAGCCACAGGCCCTGATTGACATGGAACTTCGCGTACTTGGAATCCTTCGCGGCGAACAGGGGGATCAGCAGCAGGATGCCGAGGTAGGAGAACAGGGAGAGAACCTTGTTCTTCTGGATATCGGCAGCATCAAACTCAGCAGTATGATCCGCCGGATTCTTCATTTCTTCAACGATCTTGTTCACATCAAAAGCCATGGGTAACACCTCTTTTGTCGTATTTGACTGTTCATCGCAGCCATGTGTATTATGATACTTTTATAAATGCTTGTCAATAGAAACAGCGCATTTCACCTGTAAACGATCAATACGCCTTGGCGAAGAACATGACCTTATCGGCCTTCTTGCCGCAGCAGACGCAGGTATCGCCCACGGGAGTCTGATCGAAGGGCATGTTACGGCTGGTGGCGTTGGTGTCTTCCTTGATCTTGTCCTCGCAGGCACGATCGCCGCACCACATGGCCTTGGCGTAACCGCCGTTCACCTGTTCCTTGAGTTCATCATAGGAATGGACCACCTTGGTGTGCTCCATACGGAAGGCATCAGCAATGGTGAACATGTTCTTCTGCACATCATCCAGCAGGGCCTGAATGCCTTCGACCAGATTTTCCAGCGCGATGGTGGTCTTTTCGAAGGTATCGCGGCGGACCACGGTGGCCACACCGTTTTCGATATCACGGGGGCCCATTTCGATACGGACGGGCACACCCTTGAGCTCCCACTCGTTGAACTTCCAGCCGGGAGACACGTTATCGCGGTCGTCAAACTTGACGCGCAGACCGGCCGCCTTGAGCTGCTGATAGACCTTATCGCCGGCCTCGATGACACCGGGCTTATGCGCCGCGATGGGCAGGATGACCACCTGATAAGGCGCGATCATGGGGGGCAGCTTCAGGCCGCGCTCATCACCGTGGGTCATGATGATGGCACCAATCAGACGGGTGGAAACGCCCCAGCTGGTCTCGTGCGCGTACTCCAGCTTGCCTTCCTTGCTGAGATACTTGATATCGAAGGGCACGGAGAAGTTGGTGCCGAAGTTGTGGCTGGTACCGGCCTGCAGCGCCTTGCCGTCCTGCATCATGGCTTCGACGGAATAGGTGGCGCGGGCACCGGCGAACTTTTCCTTATCGGACTTCTGACCGGCGTAGACGGGGATGGAGAGGTTCTCCTCGCAGAACTTCTGATAGACCTTCAGCATGGTCTGCGTTTCTTCCTCGGCCTCCTCGGCGGTGGCATGCACGGTGTGGCCCTCCTGCCACCAGAATTCGGCGGTGCGCAGGAAAGGACGGGTGGTCTTTTCCCAGCGCATGACAGAGCACCACTGATTATACTTCAGCGGCAGATCACGCCAGGACTGCACCCACTTGGAGAACATGGTGCAGAAGATGGTCTCGGACGTGGGGCGGACAGCCAAGCGCTCCTGCAGAGGCTCGGTACCGCCCTGCGTGACCCACGCCACCTCGGGCGCGAAGCCTTCCACGTGATCCGCTTCCTTCAAAAGAAGAGATTCGGGGATCAGCATGGGCATGCTCACATTCTCATGGCCGGTCGCCTTGAACATGGCATCCAGCTGTTCATGGATCAGTTCCCAGATGCGGTTGCCGTAGGGCTTGAGCGCCATACAGCCGCGGACGGGGGTGTAATCCATCAAATCCGCCTGGGTAACGACATCGGTATACCACTGGGAGAAGTTTTCACTTCTGGGCGTGATATGCTGCACGAATTCCTGCGTTTGTTTTGCCATAGTATCCTCCAAAAAATAAAAACCCTCTCATCTCTCTCGGGACGAAGGGAAACTCCGCGGTACCACCCGCATTGATACGACAGCGCGTATCCTGCTTGCTGCTCTGTAACGGGAGCATTCCGGCGGGGATTGGCCGCTGGCCCGGGGCCGGGAACCCCGCATTGCCTATAACATGTCCAATTATAATACAAAGCCCCGTTTTGTCAAGGGAAAACACACGCAAATGAAGGATCGCGGCGGCGCGTGTCCTTACTTTTCACACAGCCGGGCATCGGACACAAAAAAAGAGGGGGATGCCTTCCGGCATCTCCCCCGCGCGGTCAATCCGAGAAAACCTCCCAGTGATCTCCGTCTGTCAGGAAACTCATCCGATGGGAATCGGTGTAGTAGTAATAGCTGCTGCGGCCGGTATCCCTCAGCTGCTGCACAGCGGTCTTCGCGTCCGCGGGGCCGCTGGTGATCAGGTAGATCTTGGCGTCCACGCGATCGATGAAGGAGGTCTGCATATTGTTGTAGCCGTGATGCGGCCAGTTGATAAACTCCGCCGTGATGTTGCTCTCGCTCTCGGCAGGGCCCAGCAGCAGCTGGGTCACACGCTGGATATCACCCGGGAACAGGGCGGTGCGGCCCTTGTAATCCAGCCTGATGATCAGGGAGGAGTTGTTGATGCCGCCATCGTTGGGATTGAAGCGCTGAATGAATTCCAGACGCAGATCGCCCAGTTCCAGCACATCGCCGTCCTCATAGCGCTTCCAGGGCACATTCACTTCCTCGCACAGATCGAGCAGCTTCTGCTGATAATCCTCACGGGGATCCTTCCTGGGGAAGCCGGTGATGACACAGCCTACTTCGTATTCGCGCAGGATCTTGAAAAAGCCGCACACGTGATCGTTATCGGGGTGGGTGTTGATGCAGTAATCGATCTTGGTGATGCCCATCTTGTCGATCAGCTTCTTCATCTGATCGTACTGCGCGTACATACACGCGTCGATGACAATGACGGTATCGCCCACGCGGACCACGGCGCCGTTCGTGCCGTAGACCTGCGGGAAGCGGATCTCCATCAGCTCCGCGCCTTCTTCAAAGGTAGAAAGAGACGGATCCTTACGGCAGTCGATCACCTGCACGGATGTGTTTTCCTCCGCGAAGGCACACAGGCCGCAAAGCAGCGCCAGGATCATGCAGAAAGCCACAAATCGCTTCATAAAATTCCTCCAAGGCATATCGGTATCGTGTTTCAGTTTACCCTGCCGCTCCCGGTTTGTCAAGTGAGCCGTTCCGTCCTCCTTGTAACAACATGTCTCCTCTGTAACGGCATCGCGCTCTTTGCAAAAAGACAGGCTTTATGCTATACTTTCTGTGTATTTTATTTTTCGGGAGGTAATTTCCTTGGACGAGCCCTTTGGCCGATGTATCCTTTCCGCGGCGCTCATGCTGCTTTGCGCGTTCATCTCCGTGTGCCGCGCGGCTGTGAAGGAGGCCAACCTTTCCCAGGCTGAAGAAAAAGCCGGGACCGATCCGCGCGTGCGTTCCTTCCTGCGTCTGCTGGATAACGGCATGCGTGTTCATTCTTCCCTGCACATATTAAGCACACTTTCCCTCTTTGTCCTCATGGCGCTGTGGGCAGTTCCCTACGCCGGTCAGAGGATCTGGACCGTGCTGCTCATCGCGCTCATCATGATGCTGCCGGTCGCGCTACTCTGCTTTATCGTACCGGAGCGTATCGCGCAGAACAAGGCGGATCGTCTGATCCTCCGCCTGCGCCTCCCCCTCACCGTGATCTGCGTACTGCTGTTCCCGCTCACCTGGGTCACCGGCCTGATGACCCGCGCTATCGCGGCGCTCTTCGGTGTGGATGCCCGCAAGGAAGAGGAAGTAACAGAAGATGATATCCTGGCCATGGTGGACAGCGGCGAGGAAGCCGGCACCATTGAATCGGACGAGCATGATCTGATCGAAAACGTGTTCGATTTCACCGATAAGACCGCGGCGGACTGCATGACGCACCGCACCGATGTAACAGCCATCGCGCTGGATGACGATATGGACACCATCCGCGATACCATCCGGGATTCCGGCCTTTCCCGCTTCCCGGTCTACAATGAGGACATCGATGATGTGGTGGGCATTCTGTCCTCCCGTGATTTCCTGTTCAATCTGCAGGAGGATCAGCCGAAGGAGCTGCGCGCGCTGCTCCGCGAGGCCTACTTTGTGCCGGAGACCGTGGCCGCCGACGTGCTCTTCCGCAACATGCAGCGCAAAAAGACCCACATCGCCGTCGTGGTGGATGAATACGGCGGCATGAGCGGTATCGTGACGCTGGAGGATCTGCTGGAAGAGATCGTGGGCAATATCTATGATGAGTTTGACAAAAAAGAAGAAGAGCCCGTCATCCGTCTGGAAAACGGCAGTTACCGCGCCGACGGCACGGTGACCCTTGAAACACTGGAGGAGGAGCTGGCCGTCACCCTGCCCGAGAGCGAGGATTACGACACCCTGAGCGGCCTCATCTTCTCCGCCTTCACCGCCATCCCGCGAGACGGCGAAACGCCGAAGGTGGATATCATCTGCACCCGGGACGGCGAAAAGCCGGAGGACGGTCCCTACACCGTGATGCATATCAAGGTAGAGCAGATCGAGGATCACCGCGTCGCGGCAGCCCTGCTCACCCCGGAAACGATCAATCCCGATCAGGAGGAATAGAAAAAATGAAGCACATGATCCTTTGCAAGTTTCTGGACCGCGCGGTGCTGACCGACGCGCTGACTGAAGAGATCCGCGCCCTGTTCGCCCCGGCGGCGGAGATCCCCGGCATTGAGAAGGTGACTTTGCAGAAAAACTGCATCGACCGCCCCAACCGCTATGATCTGCTGATCACGCTCACGATGGATGAGGCCGCGCTGCCCGTATGGGACGCCAGCGCCATCCACGCCCTGTGGAAAGAACGCTACGGCGCGCTGCTTGAAAAGAAGGCCATTTTCGACACCGAGGACTGACAAAAAGCAATACAGGAACGCCCTTCCGTGAAAAAACGGAGGGGCGTTTTTGGATACGGTCCCGGGAAAGATCCGTATAAAAAGCCGCCGGAATGATCCGGCGGCACAATTGTCTTTTAGGATGATCCTCAGCCCAGATCAACGATGATCGGCAGGATCATGGGATTACGCTTGATCTTTTCAAAGATGAAGCGATGCAGTTCATCCTTGATGCGGTTCTTGATCGAAGGCCAGTCGCTGCCCTCGATACGGCCATAGCCGGCCACGATGGTGCGCACCAGATCACGGATCTGATCGATGATATCTTCATTCTCGCGCACATACACAAAGCCGCGGCTGATGACATCGGGACCGCTGACCAGAATGCAGTTGGTGCGGTCAAACGCCATGGCAACGATGATCAGACCGTCCTGGGAGAGGTGCTTGCGGTCACGCAGCACCACATTGCCTACATCGCCGATGCCGAGACCATCCACCATCAATTCGCCCGTTGGCACTTCCTCGGCCAGCAGGGCTTCGTCCTCGCTCAGCTCGATCACCTGTCCGCGCGTGGGGATCACGATATTGCCGCGCGGCATGCCCAGCTGCTCCGCCAGTTCGGCGTGCTGCCACAGCATGCGGTATTCGCCGTGGATGGGGATGAAATACTGCGGCCTGACCAGCGTGTGCATCAGTTTGATCTCTTCCTGACGCGCGTGACCGGAAACGTGCACCTCGGCCATCGCTTCATAGATGACCTCCGCGCCGCAGCGGTACAGCTGGTTGATCACGCGGCTGATGAACTTCTCATTGCCGGGAATGGGTGTCGCAGAGATAATGACCATGTCGCTCTGGCGGATCTGCAGCTTGCGGTGCTCCGCGTAAGCCATGCGGGTCAGACCGGCCATGGGCTCGCCCTGGCTGCCGGTGGTCATGACCAGCAGCTCGTTGTCCGGGTACTGGTCGATATTGTCCATGTCCACGATGCACTCTTCCGGCACGTGCAGCTCACCGATCTGCATGGCGACGCGGCTCACATTGACCATGCTGCGGCCAATGAAGCACACGCGGCGGCCATTGCGGATGGCGCTGTCGATGACCATCTGCATGCGGTGGATGTTGCTGGCGAACATAGCCACGATCACGCGGCCCTCCGCCTGCTGGAACATCTTCTCGAAGGTCGTGCCGATCTTCATTTCGCTCATCGTGAAGCCCTCGCGCTCCACGTTCGTGGACTCGCACAGCAGCGCCATGACGCCGCGCTCGCCCAGCTCGGCAAACGACTGCAGATCGATGACCTGGCCATCGATGGGCGTATAGTCCACCTTGAAGTCACCGGAGCACACCACCGTGCCCGCCGGGCAGGTGATCGCAATGGCGCAGGCGCCGGCGATGGAGTGGCTCACATGGATGAACTTGATGGTGAACTTGCCCAGCTGGAACTCGTCGCGGGGCTGAACCACCTGCATCGGGATGCCGGACAGGCGGTGCTCCTTCAGCTTCAGATCCACCAGGGCCAGCGTCAGCTTCGTGCCGTACAGCGGCGCGGGAACCTGGCGCAGGATATAAGGCGTGGCGCCGATATGGTCCTCATGGCCGTGGGTCAGCAGATAACCGCGCACATTCTTTTTCTTTGCCACCAGATAACTGACGTCCGGGATCACCAGGTCGACGCCCAGCATATCCTCCTTCGGGAAGATGCTGCCGCAGTCGACCACCACGATATCGTCCTCATACTCGAAGACATACATATTCTTGCCGATCTCGTCCACGCCGCCCAGCGACACGATACGCAGCTTGCTGGGGGGCATACTCATCATTCTTTGATTCACGGAAGGCCTCCTTTCAGGTCTTTGGGTCATAAGTTTGAAAACGCTCTCAACAGCAGATCACATCTGCTGAACACATCATCAGTGCTGTGCGGCGCATCCTCCTGATGCACATCATATCCGCACGCAGGCTCGCAGCCTGTGGATTGGGCATCGCCCGTTGAAACCGCTTACACGAATCCAGTCATAAAGAAAACAGTTTCCACATAGGGCGACCGCTTTTCAATTTCACTGTCGATCCATCCGATCTCCGCAGCCATATGTCATCCCCGCGCTCCAGCGCACCATTCGACGCACTGAACCGCCATAATCCGGGCTATTCATATCACCGCAGACAGTCCCGGCATCTCAGCCGAAACCCTTCGTTTTAATATTATAACACACTTTCCCGGAAAGTGCTACATGAATGATAGGCTTTTTTTGCGAAATTTCCATGAATTTCTCGTGATTCCGGCAGAAAAACTGATACATTTGCAGACAACCCGGTCAGTTCGTTCGTATTTTTACAAAAAAAGAGCAGAAGCACAATGCTCCTGCTCGCTTGATGTCAGCTTACTCGTACAGGGGGAAGTTGGCCATGAACGCCTCGACCTCAGCCTTGACAGCGGGCACAGCGGCCTCGCCCTCGCGAACCACGCGGGCGATCCAGGCGGCGACCTTCTTCATGTCGTCCTCCTTCAGGCCGCGGGTGGTGATGGCGGGGGTGCCGACGCGGACGCCGCTGGTCACGAAGGGGCTGCGGGTCTCGTTGGGCACGGTGTTCTTGTTGACGGTGATGTTGGCCTCCTCCAGCAGGTTCTCCAGCAGCTTGCCGGTCATCTCGGTGCCGGTGAAGTCCAGCAGGATCAGGTGGTTATCGGTGCCGTCGGAGACCATGTTGATGCCCTCGGCGCGGAAGGCAGCCTCCAGGGCCTTGGCATTCTTGATGATTTGCTGCTG
>CALCTW010000134.1 GCA_937907055.1 uncultured Clostridia bacterium
TGGAGATTATTTGGGAGAAAAGCCCGATTTCAGCAAAAGAAATCAGCTTAATTGCCGCTGAAACAATTGGATGGAATAAAAACACCACTTATACGGTAATCAAAAAGCTTGAAGCAAAAGGATTTATCAGACGGGAAGATCCGGGTTTTATTTGTACTCCGCTTGTATCTCAAAACCAAATGCAAAAAGTGGAAGCCGCCTCTCTTGTCAAGAAAGTGTTTGGAGGTTCTCGCAAGGCTTTGTTTTCTGCTTTACTTGAGGATGAGCCTTTATCCGAAGAAGAAATCGATGAGCTGCGAAAGCTGATAGATAACAGGTGAGAGTAATGTTGCAGGAAGTTTTCTATTGGATATTCAATATGAGCATAACTGCCGCCTTGACAGGTGTGGTTATTATGCTCGTCAGACTGATAAAGCGGATCCCGAGAAGGATTGCGGTATTTCTTTGGGTAATTCCTTTCCTGCGAATGGCGGTCCCTTTCGGATTGAACAGTCCCTACAGCCTGATGTCGTTATTATCCAGAATCACCACAAAAACGATTGTTGTATACCAACCGACTGAGGACATTGCATTTTCATATATGAACAGTATAATGGCTGCGAATTCATACTTTCCGATCACCTATAAGGTCAATATTTTTGAAGACATATTCAGCGTAGCCTCAGTGATATGGATAATCGTAGCTTTGTCTGTCCTTCTGATGTTAGTAGTTACTTATCTGACAACGATGTTGGAAATCAAAGATTCCACACATTTTAGAGACAATATTTATCTTTCGGAAAAGGTTGTATCTCCTGCTGTATATGGAATTGTAAACCCCCAAATTATCTTACCGATGTCCTATAAAGACAGAGATATCGACCTTGTTGTTCTTCACGAAAAAACGCATATTCACAGTATTGATAATTTATGGCGAATGGTTGCGTTTGTGATCACAGCGGTGCATTGGTTTAATCCACTTTGCTGGATTTTCCTAAAATGCTTTCTCACAGATCTTGAATTGTCCTGCGATGAGCGTGTCCTTTCAAAATTGGGAACAGACCGGGCAAAGGAATATGCACTGTCATTGTTAGAAAGTAGGCAAGGTACAACTGTATTTGCTTCTGCTTTCGGTGGAGCAAAAATACGCACAAGAATAGAAAACATACTGTCTTTTAAGAAGATGACGTGGTTCTCGCTCACGGTTTTTATTGCGCTGATTGGTGCTATATTCTATGTCTTACTTACAAATGCAGGGTGAAAGGAAGCTGGATATGAAAAATAAATCGTTTAACAGATATTATCTGTTTTCTTGCATTGGCGTTTTGATCGCCTCTTATTATCCTTTATCAATGGGCATCCGGGTCATTACCGATATGATCACAAGCGGCACGGTTATGAAAGAAAACTATCCGAAATATATCATTCCGTATACCCCGATTTGCCTTGCTGTTATTGCAGCTGTTCTTCTAATGCCGGTGATTATGAAACTCCTTAAACGCTTTGCATTTATCGGAGGTTCTGTCCTGGCAATAGGAACTTTCTTCGCTCTTGAAACATTGTTTGAGCAGAAGGTTGTTGTAACAACTGCGGAAACTGTCTCAAAACTTGAAGACTGGCAAATGTTTATGTGCTATATTCCGCCGGAGTCGCTGACGACCACTTATAAAACGCAAACAGCGGTCGATATTCTCATCGGTAACTATAATCCTGCCTTTAAGATGCACTTTTATATAATATCCGTAGTACTGATTCTTTCCATACTTAACTGTCTGTATGGTTTTGCTAAGATGATAAAGACTGGTGAAAAGAAGCGCTTAAAGTCTTTGGTGTTACAATCCGTTTGTTCCCTCTCTTTTCTCGGACTGTGTATTCTTGCCTGTTTTACGGCATTCTGGAGAGACGGAAATATTCAGGTTTCGCCTTTATCTGCAACGCTGATGACAGTATTCTTTATTCTTTTAGGCGTAACGGTTGGCGTTTTTATCGGTTCGTTCCTTTTGGGGAAGAGCAAATTCGTTTCTGTTTGGATTCCGTCGATTGCCGCTGCTTTGATGACATTCCTTATGTACATCGGCGAAATGATCCTGCTAAACCGACATTTATATAGTTTTGGCACTGGATTTATATTTGACAGCATACCCGGAATTGTGTTTGCCCCAATAGATTTACTGGTAATATTGGCAACTGCTTGCATTACAGCTTTGATATTTGGCATTCCGAATGGTTGCAAGCACATCCAAAAGGAGGAATAGTGTGATGAAGAAGACATTTTTCAATGTTAAACAGCGGTTACGCTGGCACTTTGTTTTATGCTTATATTCTCTTTGGGCAGGTGCGCTATGAATACAAGCTTCCTTTGAACGTGACTAAAGAAGAACTCCATTGTTTTGCCCCGCTCGGAATCAAGATTTTTCTCTTGGCTCCGGACGGGGCTTTTTTGCGTTTATGGGCTATATTTTCGTAATCGGTATGACCGCCGTCTGTGGGAACCGCTCCTTTGCGGCTTGACGGACGATCCAGTCGCCTGCGGCGGCGAAGAAGAATCCACCCTTTTTATCGGCGTACACATAGCGGGTAACATCGTAATCGTCTTCACCGAGCGTGTAGTGAATCTCTCCCCAGTCGTTATTGTGGTCAGCGCAGTATTCATATACGATCTCTGTTTTCGTCTTTTTCGTGCGCCGCAGTTCTACGATGTGGATATATTCGTCAACGGCAAGATCTACAAGAATTTTGTCGTATGCCTTATGAACGATACGGTAAGCGGTATCCGGCGAAGACAGGGTATGCTGCAAGGCAAGGTCGGCGTATGCTTTTTTCTACTGGAGCAGCTTTACGGGAGAACCGTTTTCATCTTCTCCCATCTCAAAGATACCGAGACATTCTCTGCAAAAGCCGAGATGGTCGGCAATCATTGAACGTTCCCGGATACATAAGAAGAATGTTGATTTCAAAGAAAAATCGAGTATTCATAAGTCAAATCCCTTATGAATACCCGGTATGGATCGGGCGGCAATGTGCTTAACGCCTGCAAATCGGCGGAACGACTACTTAACGCCTGCAAATCGGCGGAACGGAGGGCAGATCGGTTGCCCCGATCCCTTTCGGCGCGGACGGCGCGAGGGCTGCTGCCGGGAACGCGGGGGAGAAGGGTGTAACACTTTTTCCGCGGTGGTTGTGATGCCGGATGAAAAGTGGTATGATAGTATAAGGGGAGGTATGGACTGATGATCAGGCTTGTTTGTTCCGATCTGGACGGCACGCTGCTGGAAAAGGGCGGCGTTCTGCCGGATGGTATTTTTGATGCGGTCCGCGCGCTGAAAAAGAAGGGCGTTCTGTTCGCGCCGGCTTCCGGCCGTCAGTATGATAACCTGCGCTCCCTGTTCGCGCCGGTGCGGGATGAGATCGCGTACATCTGCGAAAACGGCACGCTCACCGTGGCGGACGGGCAGAAGATGGGCTGCGGCTTTTTCCCGGAGGAGGTCGCGCGGCAGGTGATCCACGATATCCTGTCGCTGGATCTGCAGCTGCTGCTTTCCGTGCAGGATGCCTGTCTGGTGCTGGATACCGCGCCCCGCTCCTATACCGATGACATCGTTTACCGCCTGCGCAATACCACCCGTGTCATCCATGATCCCATGATCTACGCGGGGGAGGCCATCAAGATCAGCGGCTTTGCCGCCGAAGGGCTGGGGGACCGCGCGCGGATCCTGCAGGAAAAGTGGCGTCCGGTCATGCATTGCGATGCCGTGGGCCCCTACTGGGTGGATTTTACCTACAACTGCAAGGGGGACGGCATCCGCGCCCTGTGCGATCATTACGGCATCGCGCCGGAGGAGATCGCGGCTTTCGGCGACGCGCAGAACGACCGCTCCATGCTGGAGATGGTGGGTCATCCCTTTGTGATGGAAAGCGGCGATCTGTCGCTGCTGAATGAGCGCGCCCGCACCAGCAAAACGGTGCTGGGCACTTTGAAGGAGCTGTTTGATCTGTAAGCCCTTATAATACAGAAAAGAACAGCGGTCTGTCTTCCGCGCGTTACGCGGCTTACATATTATGATTGATCATCATACGATTATTTTGAAACCGAGGCGAATCTTATGCTCGAATTGAAGGATTTTAAAAATTAGAGGATCCACATGATCGGGATTGGCGGCTCCTCCATGAGCGGTCTTTGCGAAATGCTGCTGACGGAGGGCTACACCGTGACCGGCTCGGATAACACGCATTCCCACGCGGTGGAACGGCTGGAGGCACGCGGTGTTTCGGTCGTCATCGGCCATAAGGCGGAATCGGTGCACGGGGCCGGGCTGGTCATCTACAGCGCCGCCATCGGCGAGGAAAACCCGGAGCGGGCGGAGGCCTTCCGGCTGGGTATTCCGCAGATGGAGCGCGCCGTGCTGCTGGGTCAGCTGATGCTGGGCCACGAGCATAATATCTGCGTTTCCGGCGCGCACGGCAAGACCACCACCTCCTCCATGATCGCGCAGGCGCTTGTGGAGGCCGGTGTCGATCCCGCCGTGCACATCGGCGGCCGTCTGGACGCCATCGGCGGCGGCAGCCTTGTGGGCTCCTCCCGCGCTTTTGTGGCGGAGGCCTGTGAGTTCCACGGCTCCTTCCTGCACATGTTCCCCACCCTCGCGGTCGTGCTGAACATCGATGAGGATCATCTGGATTATTACGGCGATATCGAGCATATCGAGGCTGCCTTCGGCGATTTTCTGGCCCTCCTACCGGAGAACGGCATCGCGCTGGGCTGGGGCGAGGATGAGCGGATCACGCGTCTTTTCTCCCGTCTGCAGCAGAAGACCTGCACCTTTGGCCTTGCCGAAACGAATGATTTCTATCCCGCTTCGCTTTCCCTGTCCGATACCGGCTGCGGCATCTTTGATGTGATGCATGGGGGCGAAAAGCTGGCGCACATTGCCCTGTCCGTCGGCGGTGATTTTAATGTCATCAACGCGCTGGCGGCCTTTGCCGCGTGCTATCTCATCGGCGTTGAGCCGGATCAGATCGCCGCTTCCCTGTCCGCCTTCACCGGCGCGCGCCGCCGGGATGAGTTTACCGGCATGATCGACGGCGTGAAGCTGTATCACGATTACGGCCACAATCCGCCCGAAATGCGCGGCGCTATCCATGTGGCGCGCATGAAGCGTCCCACCCGCCTGTGGGCCGTCATGCAGCCCCATACCTACTCCCGTGTCAAGACTTTGTTTGACGGTTATCTCACCTGCACCGCGGAAGCGGATATCACGCTCGTTACCGATATCTACGGCGCGCGCGAGGTGGATCCCGGCGACATCAACACGCCCATGATCATCGAGGGCATGCGCGCGCACGGCATCCATGCCGTCCACACCCCCAACTTTGATGATACCGAGGCCTATCTGCGCGCTCACTGGCAGCCGGGCGATCTGGTGATCACGCTGGGCTGCGGCAATATCAATCTTCTCAATGAACAGATGCAGAAGCACGGTGATACCGTAAAGGAAGCAAAGGCATGAGCAAGCGCTTTCTATGCCTGATTTCCGGGCTTCTGGCCGCTTTGCTGCTTTTCGCGCCGGCGGCGTCCGCGCAGGGGGAATTCTCCTTCTGTCCCGCGTTTTTCGCGTTCGCGGATCGCTATGACGCGGGGGAGAGCGTATCGCTCGCCCTGAGCGGCCATGTCAATAAGCTGCTCCCGTTTGAAGCAGAGGAGCTGGCTATCATCAACAGCGCGCTGGACGGGGCTTCGCTCACGCTCACTGCCGCGCGGGACGCGTCCGGCGCGTTCGCGCTTTCCCGCGGGGGGCTGCCCGTTCTTTCGTTCGCCTACCGGGATGATCTGGTGGCGGTCAATGATGAAGTATTGCTGCTTGGGCCTGTGGGGCAGGAGCAGCTCATTCCGCGGCAGCAGGCGGACCTGTGGGATTGTCTGAAGGCCATCCACGCCTCCCTGCCGCACATGGAGCAGGCGGTTTCCCTGCTTGCCCCGGTCAAGGCCGTTTCCGGCACCGTGATCAGCAATATCGGCTCCATGCGCGAGGGGCGTGCCTACACGCTTTCCGCGGAGGCCGCGCAGCTTTTCCTGACAGGCATGTCCGCCCTGTTGCCGGAGGCATCGGGGATGGACGCGGTGAAGGAGGCGATCGCGCTTTGCAGCGCCTCCGGAGAGATCACCCTCACCTTTTATATGGATGCGCATGGGGATACGGTCTGCTGCGAGGGCGCGGGCCCGCTCCTGATCCGGGAGACGGATCACACCTTCCGCTTCCTGATCGCCATGAACGATACCGGCATCAATTGCTCCTTTACGGCATCCGCTGCTGCAGGAAAGGGGCTTTACCGCGTGGGCCTCAAGGCCAAGGTCAGCGAGGCCTCCTCCAGTCAGAAGGATCTGTCCGGTTCCGCGGAGTGGACGGTCCGCACGGATGAGGGCAAATATTCCCTCACTGGCGAAGCGGTGCTCAGCTCCCGCGCCCGCGCGGAGGGTGATACGCTGACCGGCCGTATCACCTGGACAGAGACGGACGGCGGCACAGAGCGCGTTTATACGCTCAGGCCGGATCTGCTTTTTTCTGCGGATCAGGGGGCCGGCACGCTGTCCCTCACCCAGAAGAAGGGGGATACCACGCTCTTCAGCATGGATCTGAATGCTGTGCTGACGATGTCGCAGCCCGTGCTGCAGGACGCGCAGACGCCGAACCGCGTGGACGCGTACGCTTCCGAACGTATCGAGGACGCGCTGCTCAAGGCCTTCGCGGGGCAGATGGCCGCGCTGGATCAGCAGGATATGTATCTGCTCACCCACGCGCTCCGATCGGACGCGTGGATGGAGTCTACCACCGATCTGCAGAAGGTCTATTCCATTTTTGATTTCCAGGTGGAGGAATGATCACCCGGATTCCCGGGCTGTTGCCCGGAGAAGAGGAGGTCCTGTGAAAAAAGCATTCACGATCCTGCTTTGTATTTTGCTGCTCCTTCCGCTCAGCGCGGGGGCGAATGTCTATTCCCCGGTCGATTACACGATGGACCGCAAGCTCATCAGTCAGATCCGCACCGGCGGTTATGAGGGCACGGTCACGGTCGGCACACGGGGGGAAAGCATGGGCTATCCCTTTGATACCCTGTTTGCCCTGCTCCGTCCGCTGGATCAGGCTGTCATCACGTTTAACGGAACCGGAGAAAAAAATGTGGGCAACCACAATGATGTGCTGCTGACGGCAGCCCGCGGCGGTGAGGCCCTGACGGATCTGCGGCTGCAGACTTCACCGGAGCTGTGGGCGTTTTCGTCCGATACACTGCTTAAGGGACAGTTTTTCGCGTTCGATCCTTCGGCCTTCCTGACGATGTTTCTGGAACTGAATGAGATCCCCGCGGAGCTGCGCGCGTTTTTTACCGCGCGGGGCAGCGTTTTTCCGGCAGCGCTTTCCGAGTATGAGGAGGAACTGGGGTTCTTCCTGGCGGAGTATTGCACCGTCGGCATCGAGGACGGCTGTTCCGTGCTGACGTACCGGGTGCCGGCAAAGGCGCTGATCAACGAATGCGCGGATCTGCTTTCCCGCGTGCTCAGCAGGCCTGCCGCCCGTGCCGCGCTCTGTTCCTATCTGGAAGGGACGGGGCTGGAGGCCTTGATGACAGCGGAAAACGCTGCCCTGCTGCCGGCTGCCGTGCGCATGCTGAAACTGAGCGGCGATCTTGTTCTCATCCGCCGTTTTGACGCCCGCGCGATGGAAATTGAGACGGAGGCGGAACTGCCGATGCCGACGGAGGGCGCGGTCTCCCGTGTCCTGATCCGGATCCGTCCGGGCGAAACCGGCACGATGCTGGATGTCACGGCAGAGTATCCGGAGGGGGATCTTGTGCGCTTCTCCTGTCTGCAGGAGCAGAACACCTGCACCGGCGTTTTCGCCGTCCGTTCCGCTGCCCGCGCGCTGGATGAGGCCTTTGATTACAGCCTCACCCTCACCGAAAAGAACGTGAATTATGACCGCGTGGAGGATAAGGTGTCGCAGCGCTTCGGCTTCCTCCTCACACTCACTCCGATGGAGGGCAGCCTTTCGCACAGCTTTACGGCGGAAGGACAGGTCACCCTGACCAGTCAGAAGAAAGAAGATAAGCCTACCTTCGCGGCCGGTACCTGTGTGCTGGAGGATGAGACTACCGGCAGCGCGGTCACCTTTGACCTGAACGGAAAAACAAAGGCTGCCGCTGTGCCGGAGTTTATTGACGCGGCCGCGGTCACCCGCGCGGATCAGCTGCCGACGGAAGCGCTCCGCCAATGGCTGCAGGAGATCCTGGAGGCTTATGAGGCGGCGGTCCCTCAATTGTAAATGTTATCCCCTTTGCTTGACTTGTTTTCTGGTCTTATCTATAATATATTTATTCCCTATACAGGAAAATGGAGGTAATCTGCAATGATGAAAAAGATGCTTGCCCTTCTTATCAGCCTCATGATGCTGTTCAGCGTCTGCGGTGTGGCGGAAGGCGCGCTTGTGTGTGACAGCAATGTCAATGTCAACACGGAGGAACTGCTGAACTTTGTTCGCGCCGTCAGCGGCACCGTGGACGCGGAGATCGAAGAGGAAGCGGTCACGATCCTGAACCTGCTTGCCAATGTGGTCAACAAGGTCCATACGCATGCCGTGATCAGTGAAAACGGCTGCGCCGGCACCCTGGCGCTGGGCGACAGCGATCTGGGCAGCGTGTATGCCGACTGGTCTGACGGTGTGAAGCTGTATACCGATCTGCTGCCCTCCTACGCGGTGAACATCACGGCGGAGGAACTGCAGCCCTATGTTGAAATGGTCCAGCAGGCTGTTTCCCAGCTGCTCGGTGTCCTGATGACGATCGATACCGAAGCCTACGCGCAGCCCATCCGGGATCTGGCGCAGAAGTTCCTGGACAGCCAGGTGACGGAGAAGGTCACCTTCACCTTTGGCGATACCACCTATACCGATAAGGCCACCTACACCTTCACCTACGGCATGCTGGTGGACGCGGCCAACGAGATCGGCGCGCTGCTGAAGGCCGATGCCGAAAAGCTGGGCATGGGCGAGCTTTTCGATTTCGAAGCCAAAGTGACCGTCAGCGAAGCGGTTAAGCTGGACATTGAAGTGTACGCCAACGCCGGGAAGGACATGCTGATCCTTGTCAAGAACGGGGATTACACCGGCATCGTTGTGACATGCAAGTATACCGAGACCGGTATGGATTGGGAATTCGCGATCGGTATCGATGATTACACCCAGATCACCGGCAGCCTCTCTGTCGGCGATGGGCAGTTCACCTTCAATTGCGCGAATGATACGGTGGGCAGCTACGTGGAACAGCATAACGCGGTCAGCTTCACGCTGGTCACCGATCCCGTTCCGCTTCTGACCTACGCCGTGCATAAGGATTCCACTTCATATGGCTGGAATACCGGGCGGGATATCTACTATACGCTCCTGCAGACAAGTGAAAACACCGTCTCTGTCATGATGGAGATGGCGATGAAGGAAGCCTACGGCGAAGAATCTGTGAATGTAACGATCCGCGAGCAGGCGGATGTGACCGTCACCGAGGATGGCCTGGAGGAGACCATGGTGCTGTATCTGGGCGACAGCGATGTGCCTGCCGTGACCGGCAACTACACCATGACCATGACGAGTGAACCGGTCATCTTCCCCGAGCTGGACTGGGAGAACATGACGGTCGTCTCTCTGGAGGACATCCTGAACGCTTCCGAGGCCGGCTCCGATGAGATCGAAGCCGTGGAGAACGGTCTTCTCATGGATCTGATGGGATATACCGCGCCGCGTGTCATGATGGCTTTCCAGACGGAACTGCCCGATGAATACGCGCAGATCATGAGCCTGATCGCGATGATCGTCGACGGCACACTCAACTGACCGATTTACGCCCGGCTTTGGCCGGGCTTTTTTGATGCCGTTTTTTCGGCTCCCGGAGCGGCAGTCCCTCAATTGTAAACGTTATCCGCCTTTGCTTGACTTGCTTTCCGGCATTGCCTATAATGATTTTATTCCCTTTACAGGAAAACGGAGGTATATTGCAATGATGAAAAAGATGCTCGCGCTGCTCCTTGGCTGTGTGATGCTGCTTGGCGTCTGCGGCGCGGCCGAGGATACGCTCAGCTGCAGGATGGAATATCAGTTCAACGCGGATGAGTTCAACGCGCTGCTGACCGGTATCGGCGGAGAGATCCCGGAAGAGGTTCAGCCCGTGATCGATCTGATGCTCAAGGTGCTGAATAAACTCTCCTTCAGCGGCATGATAAATGAAAAGGGCGCCAAGGGCGAGATCGCGCTGGGCGGTTCCGTGCTGGGCAATCTGTATATCAACTGGGAGGACGGCATCCGGCTCAGCACCGATCTGCTTCCCTCCTACGGCCTTCACATTACCGCCGAGGACCTGGCGCCCGTGACCGATGTGCTGGCCAAACTGGCGCAGCTGGATCCGGCGGCCTATGTTGCGCCGTTCTATGACATGATCGCCGCGGTGGAAGCGACGGTGGTCACCGAGGCGGCCGAGACCGTGATCGGCGATGTCACCTACACGGAAAAGACCACCTATACCTTCACAGAGAAGATGCTGGGCGATATGGTGAACGGCGTGCTTTCGCTGATCCGCGCGGATGCCGAAAAGCTCGGTCTGGGCGATATGATCGGCGCGGATGTCGTGAGCGAAGCCGATGAAGACAACAAAGCGTTTATCGTGATCTACAGCAACGACACGAAGAAACTGATCACGCTGGAGAATGACGCGGGCGCCGCCGCCTTTGTGATCACGCTCACCGAGGGTGAGAACGGCATGAACGGCACGGTCGTTGTCGGTGTCAATCCCGTTGTGAACGGCACCTTCATCCTGCGTGAAAATGGTTTCTCCTGCGCGGTCACAGCGGACGAAGTAGCCGGGGACTGGTTCGAGTCCCATTCGGTGCTTGAATGTGAGTTTACGCGGGATGAGAACGGCTTCTCCCTTGTGATAAAAGAGAGCGAATCGTTCAATGAGTGGACAGAATCCCACATGACGCTGGAATGCGCCCTGCAGACCGCGCCTGTCTCCGTGTTCTCCTACGCGCTGCGCAGCGAGTCCGCGAGCGCCAACTGGAAGCAGATCAGCGAAATGAAGAACAGCTGGACGCTGACGGATGAAAACACCATCTCCTATCTGTCTGATATTTCTGTGCTGGAAGGCTATGACGGACGGGAAATGAGCATGGCCATGAAGGGCACGGGTGAAATGGTGCTTCTGGAGGACGGCATGGATATGACGAGCGCGGTGTACGTCAACGGCAGCGAGACCCCTCTCTGCGCAGCCACCGGCGCGCTGCGCTTCACGGACGAGGGGATCGATTTCCCTGCCTTCGATGAGGGCAAAACAGTCCTGACGATTGCGGAACTGAGCCGCCTCAGCGATAACGCGAATGCAGACGAAGCACAGACGCTGCTGCAGGGCATGATGAGCGAACTGATGGGCAACGGTATCGTCAATGTGATGACGGCTTTCCGGACAATGCCCGAAGAATACGAGCAGATCATGGACTTCGCGGTACCTTCGCGGTACAGATGATGACGAACGGGATGGAATAAGCCTGTTCTGATCGGCAGCGGGCCCGGCAAAAGCCGGGCCCGTTCTTTTTTGCTTTTATGGTTGTCTGATGGCTCCGATCCGGCCGGACGATCAAATTTTCAGCGGCTCGGTTGCAATTTGGCCCCTGCTGTGCTATACTGTGCCCGTTCCCTGAACGGACAGGAGGTCTTTTGTCTATGCCTTACATCGCGGCTCGCGTATCCTGCGGCATTTCTCCCGAACAGGAAAAGGCGCTGAAGGAGGAGATGGGTCAGCTCATCTCTCTGCTCCCCGGCAAGTCGGAGCAGTGGCTGATGTGTGATTTCACACCCGATTGTCATCTCTATTTCCAGGGCAAAAATGATCAGAAGATCGCTTTTGTCTCCGTTCGTGTATACGGAAAATCCGAGGGGAAATACTACGAAGCGTTAACGGAAGGGCTGACAGCACTTCTGGAACGCGAGCTTTCCATTCCTGCCCGCAACATCTACGTTCAATACGAAGAGTGTTCTGTCTGGGGCTGGAACGGTCATAATTTCTGATGTAAAGGTGTTTGCGCTGCGGCGCAAATGCCTTTTTCTTCCTTTATTGGTATTTTGTTGATCGGCATCCCGGCAGCAACGGCTGCCGTACAGCCTTTCTTACCGCAGAGAACAGGTGATTATGCAGAAAGTACTCATCATCGGCGCCTCCCGGGGCATCGGCGCGGCATGTGTGCGCCGGTTCGCGCGGGCAGGCGCGCAGGTCGCGTTCACCTACGCCGCTTCCGAAGAGAAGGCGCTCGCGCTTTCGGCGGAGACCGGCGCTCCGGCAATCCGCTGCGACGCGGCGGACGCGGCGGCCATGCAGGCGCTGCCGGGGCAGCTGCCCTTTGTGCCGGATACGCTCATCTACGCGGCGGGGATCGCGAAAACATCCCTCATTCAGGATGTGTCCGTCGCCGAATGGGAGCATCTTTTCGCGGTCAATGTGACCGGTGCCTTCCTGATGGCCCGCGCGTTCCTGCCGGCGCTCATCAGCATGAAGAAGGGCAGCATCACCTTTATCACCTCCATGTGGGGGGAAGTGGGCGCTTCCTGTGAGGCGGCCTACAGCGCCACAAAAGGCGCGCTCATCGCGTTTGCCAAGGCCCTTGCCAAGGAAGAAGGGCCCAGCGGCATCCGTGTCAACTGTGTTTCGCCCGGGGTCATCGACACCGATATGATGGCCTGCTATTCCGCGGAGGATAAGGCGTCCCTCGCGGAGGAAACGCCGCTCGGCCGTCTTGGCACGCCCGACGAGGTGGCGGACACAGTCTATTATCTTTCGAGTGAGGAAGCACGCTTTGTCTCCGGCGCGGTTGTCCGGGTGAACGGCGGCTTTATCACATAAATGTCTCTATAACACCTCATTATGATTTGCATGAGTTGGGAGGAACAGAACAATGGTTGACGGATTTCTGAGCAAATGGGAACTGGACGGTGACAAGATCCCCTGCGGGCCTCTGGGCGTGATCGCCATGCCGGGCTGTGAGGAAATGGCCGAAAAGGTGAACAAGTGGCTTAAGAAGTGGAACAATCTTCAGGAAGAAGAGGATCAGGAGTATTACACCACGCCGGGCCGCGGCAAGGATACGTTCCTGATGAAGTGCTACTGCCCGCGTTTCGGCACGGGTGAGGGCAAGGGTGTCATCAAGGAATCTGTGCGTGGTATCGATATCTATATTCTGGTGGACGTGACCGCCCATCACAAGACCTACAAGATGTACGGCGTGGACGTGCCCATGAGCCCGGATGATTACTTTGCCGATATCAAGCGTGTCATCTGCGCCATTCAGGGCAAGGCGAAGCGCATCAATGTTGTGATGCCCATGCTGTACGAGAGCCGTCAGCACCGCCGCAACGGCCGTGAGAGCCTCGACTGCGCCATGGCGCTGCAGGAGCTGGTGCATTACGGTGTCAGCAACATCATCACCTTCGACGCGCATGATCCCCGTGTGCAGAACGCCATCCCCACCTCGGGCTTTGAAAATATCATGCCCACCTATCAGATGATCAAGGCGCTGTGCCGCAGCGTGAAGGATCTGCATATCGATAAGGAACATATGATGGTGGTCTCCCCGGATGAAGGCGCCATGCAGCGCAACATCTATTATTCCTCCGTGCTGGGGCTGGATCTGGGCATGTTCTATAAGCGCCGTGATTTCACCCGTGTGGTGAATGGCCGCAATCCGCTCGTCGCGCATGAGTATCTGGGCGATGACGTGGAGGGCAAGGATATTCTGGTGGTCGATGACATGATCGCCAGCGGCGATTCCATGCTGGATCTGTGCAAGGAGCTCAAACGCCGTAAGTGCGGCCGCATCTTCGCCATGGCCACCTTCGGCTTCTTTACCGCCGGTACCGGCATCTTTGACGAAGCCTACGCGGCCGGTCTGATCGACCGTGTGATCACCACCAACGCGGCCTATCATCCCGATGAGATCAACAAGGCTCCCTGGTTCGTCCAGGCGGACCTGAGCAAGTATATCGCCTACATCGTGGCCACGCTGAATCATGATCACTCCCTGTCCAAGCTGCTCAATCCCTACGATAAGATCAAGAACCTGCTGATCAATTACAACGCGCAGCAGGAAGCGGAAGCCGCCAAAGCGGAATAATACAGCGCTATGATGGAAGAAGAAAAACAGATCGTGCCGGTGGAGACCGCGCCCGAAAAACCAAAGACCAACATCATTTCCTCCGCGAAGCATTTTATCGGCACCGCGCTCTCTCCCCTGAAATCCAAGGACAGCATCGCGCAGATCGAGGAATTCACCAGCGAGATGACATTGGTGGCCGAAGGGCTTTCGGAGGATCAGCTGCGGATCTCCCGTCTGCTGGATAATGTGGCGGCGGAGCAGACCACCTTTGAAAAGGATACCGAGGATCATTTCCGGCTCGTCCGGGATGAGCTGGAGGAACAGGAAAAGGCGCTGAAGGGGCAGCAGGACGCGCTCAAGGCCGTCAATGCCCGTCTGGATAAGCTGGATAAGGCGCTTGCCGATAAGAAGCTCCGGAAGGTGGACGGCTGGACAGGCCTTGTCCGCGCGCTCACATGGCTGGTCGGGATCGCGGCCGGCTCCGGCATCATCATCACATTGCTCAATAAACTGCTCTGATTTCTTCCGCGCGGGGGTCTTTGGCCTTCGCGCGGTTTTTGTTTACAAAGATCCTGGGGGATCCCGCGCGGATCCGGGAATGAAAAAAGGATTCCGCGCGCCGATGTGGAATAGGATAATATTAACGTTTCTTTCTGCTATACAGGAGTGAGTATGCCCGAATATAAAGAACTTGTAGCCAAATATAAGAAGCGCCGCCGGGATACACTGGTGGACGCGGTGACCACCGGTCTTTCCTACGCGGATAATGTGGCGGCGGATCTGGGTCTTCTGCAGGATACCGGGGTGCTGGGTGAGGTGCTGGATGCCACCGGCAATGTACTGCCCTTTGCCGTGATCGCCATCTCCGAGCAGGCCAAGGTCATCATGGGCAGGAAGAGCCAGCAGGAAGCCAACCGCTCCATCTTCTACCGCATGATCAAGACCGGCGCGGCGCTGGGCGCGGGCGCGGCGGCGACCGCGGTCGGAGGCGTTATCTTCGCGTTGCCGGCGGCCATCGGTACGCGTACGCTGCTGGATACCTTCAAGAGCAAGGCGCTTACCGGGCGCAGGGTGGATCAGCGTATCCATCGTCTGCAGGAGCTGCGCCGCGGGATCACCGAACGCCGCCTGCCCTCGGACGCGGATGTGCGCGCCATCGATCTTTCCGATACAGAGGTCCTCCCCCTGGAGGAGGATGATCTTCAATACCTGAATGAGGAGGAATAAATCATGAAAAGGATCCTTCCCCTGCTTCTGATCACAGTATTGCTGTTTTCCCTGGCACTTCCCGCGCTGGCGGACAAGGCGGTCGTCATCACGCGCCAGCCGAAGAACACCACCGTACACGCCGGCGGAAACGCTTCGTTCTCTGCCGAGGCCGACAATGACAACGGCATCACCTGGCGGCTTGTCAGCCCTGACGGCAGTCAGGAGATCCTGGTCAAGGATGTGGGCACGGTCTTCCCGGGCGTGACCTATTCCGGCAGGAACGGCGATACCCTCACCCTCAAGAATGTGCCGGCCGAAATGAACGGCTGGGGCGTATACTGCACCTACAGCAATGCCACCGGTAAGTATCCCACCAAAATGGCGTATCTTTATATCGAGGGCGCTTCCGCGGTTTTCATTCCCACCGGGAACGACGCGGGCGGTGAGATCGCCGGTTACAACGGCAACGAGGGCTTTGATGATAACGATGCCCTCTCCTACGCCGCCGCGGCGGAGGGCCGTCTGCTGCTGACCGTCAGGGGCGCCACGCTGACCGCGGACGGATACGTCGGCAATCAGGTGGATTTCACCAAGGCCGGTCAGATCTCCTTCAAGGTGAACGCGGATGTAACGCCCGCCTACTGGGTGATCAACGGCGCGCGCTATGATTTTGATCAGGTGCCGACTGTGATCTCTGTGCGTGATCTGAACTACTCCATGACCATCGAAGCCGTTCCGCGCGGCGCTGCCAGCGAGACACGGCTGAACGCCGAGGCCCTGCAGGCCAAGCGCACCGGCGCGCCACTGATCGCGACCTCCAAGAGCGCGGATCTGTGCTTTATCAACGCCGCCGGTCAGGGCAAGGGCGGCTGGTTCCGTGAGTTTGATTTCACCAATGATTATCAGAACCTCGCCACCAATCAGACCGAGCAGGGCGGCAGCATCACGCTGCGCTGTCGGGCTTATGTGGCGCCGGATCACAAGATCACCGCGTGGGAATTCAATAAAGTACGCCTCACGTTCTCTTCTTATGTGACCGAATTTATCGTCAGCGGCCTGAATGAGACGATGGAATATCATCCCCTCACCGAGGCTGTGCCGGTCTACTACAATATTACCTGTGACGGCTGCACCTTCACCGGCGGCGGCTATACGAACGCGACCTCCGGCACCGTGCCGGCCGGCACATCGGTCACCTTCAACACCAAGTGGCTGCGTGTGATGTACTGGAATATCAACGGCAGCACGCTGACCCGGAAGGGCCAGATGCAGGTGGATGAAGGCTACTGGGATGATAGAGAGGAACTGTGGGTAGAAGTGCTGGTGTGGAAGGACGCGGATGTCAATGTGGCGGATGATTCCATCACGCGCACCATCAATAAGGATACCACGGTCAAGTGCCAGGCGGTGATCTATTGATCGGCCTCCTTTACTGATCACAATGAAACATTGATCCCGGATAAAGGGACAACATAAGAATAAGCCCTCCTGACGCGGCGTGAGACCGCGGCGGGAGGGCTTTCAGATACAGGGTTCAACAAAAAGGACACCATTCCGGGGAATGATGTCCTTTTCCTGTTCAGGGGGTTATTTGACCGTACCGCAATTCTTGCAGGTCGCCTTGCTGACGGGGTTCTCGGTGCCGCACGTGGGGCATTTCCACGTCGCGATGGGGGCAGGTGCGTGTTCGGGCTTGGACTTTTCGCCGTTTCTCGCCTTTCCGGTCAGACGGTCAGCGCCGCACTTGGAGCAGGTGATCCGAGAAACGGGGTTGTTGGTCTGACAGTTGGAGCAGGTCCAGTTCCGGTCCCGGAACATGGAGAAGGAACCGGAATTCTCAGATTCCTTGTCCGCGCAGGTGCCGATGGCGTAGATCACATTCGCGCTCAGCCAACTGAAGGCTGAACCTAAAAGCAACGTGATGATGCCGAGGAAAATGAAAGGATGCTCATAACCCTAATTCCGGACATACACTTCGATCCCGAACAGGGAGATCGCGCCCCAGATAGTCGCAACGACACCGCTGATGCACCAGATGTAAGCGAAGATCTTGCTCATCTTTCCACATAATTTGAACATAATGTTCCCTCCTTGGATATGTTATAGATTATTTAGAGACCGGGTCGTCGAAACGACCGGAGCAGTCTTACAGAAGATCAGTTCTGAGATGAAAACGCGGATTTAAAAGTTCCGCATTTCTTACAGATCCCATCACTGTCTGAGTTCTCCGTTCCGCAGGTGAGGCATCTCCACATTCCCGGGGACGCGGGTTGGGACACATCTATCTTTTCCGGGATGATGGTCTGAGGATCTGTCGGCGCGGACTCATCCTGCTTTTTCGAGACGACCGTATCCGGTGTGACAGGTGCGGTCACCGTGGTGGGCGCGGTCGTTGCGGCGGATGCCTGAGTGGAGGACGCTTCACTCAGTTTGATCAGGAAAAAGGCAATCCCAATGATGCCGCCGATGACGGACAAGCCGCCGAATACGCGATTCAGGTTCTCGTTGAGCAACACAACATTGTTGGCGGTATAACGGGTGGCCCTGTAGATGTATGTGTAGGCATCGCCGCCGAAAGAAGTATAGTCGGCGGTCGATCCGGTGGGCTGACTGAGGGTGTTGATGCCGAAGATAATGAGCGCGATGCAGGCCGCGATGCCCAGAACGGAAGCAAACTTTTTCATAGGAATCTCTCTTTATTAATTGATGATCAATATTGTAGCATCGGGACAGTCTTTTGTCAATTTTGCAGTCTGATTCTTAAACGAAAACGAAAGCATTTTGAACGCAAGATAAATCAGATCGATACTTTTATGATATTTCTTCTTAATACCCCCTCGTCTATAATGTGCACTGTCAGGAGGATGAAAGACCTCCTGAGGAAAGAAGATAAAACGCCTGATAAGGCGGGAGGTAATGGATATGAAAAAGATCTCTGTTCTGATGGTTGCCCTGATTCTGGCCATTCTCGCGATCGTTCCTGTGATGTCCGCGCATGCTGAAAACGCGAACATCGCCTCATATACGATGTATGTTTCTTCTTCCAACGGCAAGGGCGTGCGTATGCGCTCCGGTGCCTCTACGGATTCCGATGTTCTCTTCAATCTGGGCGAAGGCCGCCCGGTTACTGTTACAGGTGCGTTTGGTGACTGGTCCATTGTCCGTGTCAGTGTGAACGGCAAGAGCTATAACGGCTACATTATGAGCCAGTTCCTTTCAAGCACCGATCCTTCCACCCTTCCGCAGACCTTTAAGCCTGTAAGCCGCTTCGCGATCCGTGTTCGCGCGGCTTCCGCGGATGGTGTGGTCTCCATGTGGAAAACGACCAACAAGCAGGTTGCAAATAAAATGCGCGATCTGACCCGTACGGAAACCCTTACGGTGATCCAGGAAAGCCGCGCTTGGTATCTTGCTGAAGATATGTACGGCAATGTCGGCTATGTCGCCAAGGCCTACGTTACAGCCTGCTGATTCCTCTCTCTTTCTTCTTTTTCCTTACCCGGTAACGTGAAGGACGCACTCAAGATGGATTCCTTGCCATCGCGTCCGGGCGCGTTACCCGGAAGACTGCCGCGATTGATCCCGCGGCAGTCTTTTGATGTACAGGCATACAAAAACAGCGGCACCGAACGGGATGCCGCTGTGAATGTTATTTACAAGCTGTGATTTATACTTCCACGATATCGAAGGCCGCCGCGCGCGCCATGCGGTTCATGACCGCCAGCGCCTCGCCCTCCGCCTTCCAGCCTTCGGCGAAAATGCGGCTGATCTTTTCTTCGTCCATGCGGCGAAGCAGATCAAAAAGCAGGTGCGCGGCCTCGGTCGGTGTGCTGCCGAGGGAATAGGCGCGGAGACCTTCATACGCCGGCAGATTCTGCTCATGGCAGAGGATGCAGGCGTTTGTTTCTTTTAAGTAAAGCGGACGGATGACGGCAGGGGTGTTTTCGCCCACGTAAAGCGTCATGCGGCCCTTGGGGGCGTAATGCCGGTGCTTCATGCCGGGGGAGGGCGCGCTTTCGCCCTCCTGCAGCGGACGCATCACGGCATCGCTGACGGCGCTTTCGCCGCACACCTCCGCGATCATTTCGGCGGTCACAGCGCCGGGGCGCAGCACAGTGGGGGTGTCCCCGCTGCAATCGCACACCGTGCTCTCCACGCCGAAACGGCAATCCCCGCCGTCCAGAATGAGGGGGATCCGGCCGGTCATGTCTTCAAATACATGCAGGGCGGTCGTGGGCGAGGGGCGGCCGGAGAGATTGGCGCTGGGCGCGGCGATGGGTACACGGCAGGCACGGATAAAATCCAGCGCCGCCTTGTTGCCCGGCATGCGCACGCCCACGGTCCTGAGACCGGCGGTGGTGGTATCGGGCACGTTCCGCTTGGGCAGAAGCAGGGTGAGCGGCCCCGGCCAGAAGGCGTTCATCAGCTTTTCGGCCATGGGATTGACCTCGCAGAGCGTGTCCAGCATGCCGCGGTCGGAAATGTGAACGATCAGCGGATTATCCTGCGGACGGCCCTTTGCCGCGAAGATGGAACGGACAGCCTCTTCATTGAGGGCATCCGCGCCCAGACCGTACACGGTCTCGGTGGGGAAGGCGACAAGCTGACCCGCGCGGATCAGCTCACCGGCTTTATTAAGGGATTCTTCCGTTACGGGAAGAAGTTCGGTGTTCATCCTTCATAACCTCCGGAAAGATCGGGCAGGTCGCGCCTGTCGAAGGTCATTTCAAACGTTTCATCCGCGGCCGGGACGCCGAAGGCATCCGCGTCGTGTCTGTTGTAGCGTGTGATGGTGATGATGTCCTCATCCAGCGCTTCCACCTTCACAAAGCCGGTCTGCAGCACCTGAGAAGCGGAGCGGCGGGTGAGGATGTCACGGATGAAGCTTAACATCTGGGTGTTCTGATTTTCCCAGTCAAAGGTGCCGCGGCAGAAGGGATCCGGCGCGCCCTGCATGCCGATCTCATCGCCGTAATACAGGCAGGGGATGCCGGGCAGCACGCTCATCATCTGCATCATCATGGCGAAGCGGCCTTCGCCGAGGGCGTATTTTTCTTTGGTCAGGCGCTTGCCGGGACGATCCTTGAAGGGCACATCCTCAAAGGTGCATTCGGCCAGATAATTGACCGCGCGGGCCCTGTCGTGGCTGCCGCACAGGTTCATCAGGCTGTAGTAGAAGGGAGCGGGGTAGTTTTCCTTCTGGGAGGTGATGATGCGCGCCAGACCGAAGGCGGAAAGCTTGAAGGTGAGGAAGCGGATCAGCGCGTCACGCAGGGGGTAATTCATCACGCTGTCCAGCGTGTCGCCCTGACAGTAGCAGCGCATTTCGCCGTAGGCCACCTTGTGGCTGGCATCCTCCCACACCTCGCCCAGCACGACGGCCTGTTCATTTTCGGCCTTGACCGCCTTGCGGAGCTTGCGCAGAAAATCCATCGGCAGCTCATCCGCCACATCCAGCCGCCAGCCGTCTGTGCCCATGCGGATCCACTTGCGCACGATGCCGTCCTTGTTGAACATGAAGCTCTGATACCGGCGGTTGTCCTTGTTGACGGCGGGCAGGGTGGTAAAGCCCCACCAGCTGTTGTATTTATCGGGGTATTTCTCGAAGGAATACCAGTCGTAATACTTGCTTTCCTTGCTCTGGTACGCGCCGACGGTGGGATAATTGCCGTAGCGGTTGAAATACAGGCTGTCATCGCCCGTGTGGCTGAAAACACCGTCCAGCATGACGGACATCCCCAGCGCCTGCGCCTTTTCGCACAGCACCTTCAGATCATGATTGGTGCCGAGCAGCGGATCCACCTGAGAATAATCCCCGGTGTCATAGCGGTGATTGCTGTGCGCCTTGAAAATGGGGTTCAGGTAAAGCACGGTGATGCCGAGCGACTGCAGATAGGGCAGCTTTTCGGCAATGCCGTTCAGTGTGCCGCCGAAGAAATCGATGCCGTTCGGGTTCGGTTCCTTCTTTCCGGGAATGACGGCCGGGGTCTCGTGCCAGTCCCTGTGCAGGTAAATGTCATCGCGGTCTGTGACCGGGGCACGGTCGCGGTAAAAGCGATCCGGGAAGATCTGATACATGACACCGTGGCGCATGAAGCGCGGGGTGTCATAAGCGGGATCGTACACCGTGATCTGATATCCGCGGGGGAACATGGTCATCTGACCGCTGCCGCCCAGCATGTCATCGTTGTTGCCGTAGCAGAGCACATCTCCCTCATCATTCACGGCCTTGAAATCATACCAGCAGAGGATGGGGACTTCCGGCATGGTGAGGGTATATTCGTAGACGTTGCGCTCGGTGTTGATCATGGGCAGGAAAAACTCGCTGCCGTTATAAAAACGCAGATACACCTTGGTGGCCCCGATGGCGCGGACACGGATGGTGACCTTGTCGCCGCATCTGAGGGCTCCGAAGGGATCGCGGTAGAATAAACTGTGTGAGTCGTGATAAAGCTGCATAAGTAACTCCGTTCGATCGGTATCCCTTTAATTATAGCAACGGAAAGAGGTTTATTCAAGTAAAAAATGCCCTTTGACAGATCGGGCGGCGCGGCGGGAGGTGGCTTAAAACGCGCCGTGAAAGCACAGAAAAACGGCATAAAACGGAACAGCGCCGCAAAGCCTTTTCCGGTAGGCAAAAATGTGATATGATAGATACAGACCCGCAAAGGAGGATAATGAAATGAGAAAATGGACGGCGATCGCGCTGGTACTGATGATGCTCCTGACCCTGACGGCAGCGGCGGAGGAAACGATCAATCTGCCCCGTGTGACAGAGAAGAATTCTGTTCTGTACGATAATTCCTATCTGGGCTATTCCCTGCGTGTGTGGGAATATTTCACGGCGGTGCCGGACGCGGCCAATCAGGATCAGCTGAAGCTCATCCGCGAAAACGCCGGTGAGGATGATGATTATGTGTATGATGTGCGCTATTGGGTGCTGGGCGTGACAGAGAATGAATACATGACCTTCTGCGTGCAGCTGAAGGAGCGGAGCTGCGAGACCTTTGAGCAGGAAGTGGCGAATGCCGCCGTTTACGCTGAGATCGCGAACGCGAAGCTGCCTGAGGACGGAAGCCTGGGCTATTATGAAAACGTGCATGAGGGCATCCTGCGCGATACCCCGGCCGGACAGATGCTGGAGACCGCCTATCGCTTCACCGACGCGCAGGGAAAGCAGATGACGGTGGTGTATTATGATTTTTATTACAATACCATCGAATACTGCTTTGTGCTGGAAAACGAAAGCAGCCTGATCAGCGTGGAGACCATGCAGCAGCTGCTGGGCGACATGATGTCCACCATCAGCGTTCAGAATGTGATCAGCGAGGTGTAAAGGGATTCATGGTCTGCAGGATTGAATGATCGTTCCTTGTGCCGCGGCGGCGAAAGACGGGCAATTCGTATGCGATGATCCGGGAAACCCATCTTGTACCGCATGAGGAAGCTGTGGTATAATAACAAAAAAAGCGTTGAATCCATGCAGCTTCACGCCTGAAACGAAAGGTTGATTAGCATGAAAAAGTGGTTGGCTTTGATTCTGATGGCAGTTCTGATGCTCTGCACAGCAGTGGCTGTGGCGGAAAAGAGCGGAGATTATACATACAGGGTCCTGTAGGATGGCACGGCAGAAATCACCCGGTATAACGGCAATGCATAGGTGTAGTTGGTGATTCCGGATACTTTGGGCAATCGTGTCGTTACCGCTATCGGCGATTCGGCTTTTGCGGATTGGTTTAGTTCCATCGAAGTCGTCACCATCCCTGACAGTGTTACCACCATCGGCAATTACGCTTTCGCCCACTGTGACTGGCTAACTTCTATCACTCTTCCTGACGGCTTGACGACAATCGGCAACTACGCCTTTCTGCAATGCAAAGCGCTTTCCAAAATCACGATTCCCGGCAGTGTGGTTTCTATCGGAAGGGGTGCCTTTACCTACTGTGAGAACCTCTCTTCTGTCACTCTTTCCGACGGTCTCATTTCTATCGGTGACTTTGCCTTCCAGGGCTGCATAATCAGCAGCATTACCATCCCCGGGAGTGTCACATAGATTGGAAGCCAGGTCTTTTCGTATTGCGACTCGCTCACGTCGATTACCCTCGGCAAAGGCTTTTCTTCTATCGGATAGTATGTCTTTTAGGACTGTGGCTCACTCTCATCTGTCAAGATTCCGGACAGTGTTACATCAATTGGTGAGTACGCTTTCAAAAACTGCAAGAGACTAAAAAGCATCACGATTCCCGGCAGCGTGACGAATGTGGCGAAGGACACGTTTTCGGATTGCGAGAAGCTGTCGTCCTGTACGTTTACGAGCCTACGTGGACCCTTGCGTATCGGCGGCA
>CALCTW010000135.1 GCA_937907055.1 uncultured Clostridia bacterium
AAACGATGAACGGGATTTCAGCCGTGTCATCGAACTGCTGCAGAATGAGGTGGAGCAGCGCAAAAAACTGTTCAAGGAGATGGATGTCAGCAACTTTGAGGCCTACCGACAGGTGAAGAAGCTGCCGTATATCCTGTTCATCATGGATGGTTACACCAATATTACCAACTTTGAGATGGGCACGAATTTCAATCTGAATATCCATCAGTTGATGCGTGACGTGGCACCGTATGGAATTCATATTATTATTTCCATCAACCACATGAATGAGATTGCCGCGAAGGGCCGCCTGGAAGTGGATTACCGCGTGGCGCTTCAGGCTAATGACAAGTATGACTACGGTGAGATTCTGAACCGCAAGGCTGCCGGTCTACCGACCTCAATGGTGGGCACCGGTTACTGCGTGATCGATGACAATACTTATGAGTATCATGTGGCGATCCCGGATACGGAACTGACTGAGAAGGATCGCTCCGCGGCGATGAAGGAGCGCTTGAGGCGGCTGTGCGAAAGCAAGGGTTATGATACGCACGCGAGGCCGCTGCCGATGGTGGATGAAACGATCACTTACCAGAGCCTGTGCGATAGCATGAAGCCGAACCGGATCCCACTGGGTTTCAACCGGGATACTGCCGCGGAGGTTGCGATCCCGTTGAAGCAGTTGCACAATATGGGGCTGTATTTTGGCTATCCGGGCGGCGTTAAGCCTGTACTGGCCAATCTACTGACCGCCGCGAAGCGTGATCACATGGCGGTGACGGTGCTCACACGTAACTCCGGCAGCCTTTTCTCCTCCAAGATGGAAGGAGACCTGCGTGTGCTTTTCCCGGAGGGGATCGAGTATCTGAACTGTTCTGAAGAGGGTGTTTCGCTTTTCAGCGAAAAACTGATGGAGGAGATCGCCGCGCGGAATGTATTCCGCGATGAATACTGCGAGACCTATGAGATCCCGACGACCGACAAGGGAAGGATCCTGAAGGCGGCCAAGTATGTGTTTGAGAAGACGACTCCGCATCTTTTCATTATCGAAAGCATGCTGGATCTTTGCGCGAACTGTCTGGATTCAGATGTGAGCACTGCCATTGAAATGCTGATCGAGCAGACAAAGGGCTACAATATTTACTTTGCCGGTCTGTATTATCCGGAGGACGCGGACAGAGTGATGTCTTACGGCATATCAAAAGCTTTGTGCAAGGAACAATTCCTCTTGCTTTTCGGCGGAAGATATGATAAAATCACTATGACACAGGTGACCGGCGATATGAGGAAAATCACGATCCCATACCCGGATCCGACTAAGTACATGATGAGATACCGGGATGAATTCTACCGGATGCATATTCCATGTGATTTTGTTGTTGATGAGGAGAAGGATCCGGACGATGAGTCGATCGTATAAGGCTGGGTGAAAGAATGAGCAAAGTATTGGTCAATTTGTATGTTCCGGAGATCGAGGTCTCATATGATCTGCTGATTCCGGTCGATCTGACCGTGAAATCCGTGATCAACGTAGTGCTGGAGGGCCTTTCGGTGATCCAAAGCGGCAAGTATTACAGGACCGGCAATGAAAAGATCATCGTCCGTTCCCTGAACGCTGTTTTACATCCGGATCGGTTACTGAAGGATTATCCCATTCAGGACGGCGATCAACTGGTGTTGATGTGAGGCAATGCAATGGCAAAAGAAACAACAAACGCGCTCGGCGAATGTATTTATCTTTGCGGTAAACTGAAAGCAAAACTGAATCAGGATCGGGCAACGATCGAGGATTCTGTACGGGGTGAACTTTTGGATGCGTATCGACAAGCGATTGCTGAAGCGGTACAGCGCGTAGATCGAGTACGCAACCAATTGGAAATATTATATGGCGATGTAGTAGTCGTCGAGAATTTACAGGGGGTGTAACAAATGGCGGGAACATTAGCTTTCAAGGATGAAGCGACTGCCCGTGCTTGGGTCGCGAAGGCGAACTAGCTTAACAAAAGGGCAAAGGATCTGAATGATATGGTAGGTCAGGTCCTTAAGACTATCGAGATTAGCAGCGTTGGAAAGGTCGTTGACGAGTTGATCAAAGCAGCAAACAGCATGCTGAAGTTTGCTGAGAACATCATGGGAGTTATGGAAGACATCGCAAACACTATCAGCGGAGTGATCGATAGTGTCGTGTCTACTGTTGGCGATGTCGTGGGTAAGATCGTCAGTTTCATTACCGGCGGCTGATTTTAGCGAATTGAAAGGAGAATGGAAAAATGGCAGAAGCACCTTTTCTTTTGAAGGGTAGAGTCGATGAATATCAGGGTAAGGTCGACCTTCTTGATAAATGTCTGGAACAGATGGAAAGCCTGAAAATGGAATATCAGACGCATCTGGACAATTTGACTGATGTTATGGAAGAGACTGATGATGCCTTCGATATGATGAAATCACAGGGCGAACAGAATATCGAATCTCTGAAGGGATCTATCAAATTAACAGAGGACCGCAAGGCTGCTGTACAGGCTGCGATTGATGCGATGAATGAGATCGGCGATAATGCGAAGAAGGTGTTCACTCAAGGTATTGAAACCGCGCAGGCCAGCGTGAAGGCTGCGATCAAGGTCGGTCAGCTGCTCGGTTGATCTGAATGAAAAAAGATGCTTATGTCAATGTTCCGCTGCTGAGGGATCACCTGTCGGGGACCCGTGAGGCATCGAGACTTGCATATGAACTGAACAATTGCGTAAGCAGACTGAAGTATCATGATCTGCTGGCCGGAAATGACCGCTGTTTCCGGATACAGAAGGATACGACGTATGTCAATGATCTGCTGCGCAATCTTCTTAAGACGATGGAAGAGTTATGCGATGAGACAGAAGAGACGATCAGGACCAACAAGCAATTGCTGGCCGAGAGCGAATCGGATGCCCGCGCTGTTCTGCGTCGTATGAAGGAATGAGCACTATAAGCCCCGGTGATTTCACCGGGGCTTATAGGCTTAATGACGG
>CALCTW010000136.1 GCA_937907055.1 uncultured Clostridia bacterium
TGACGACCGTGACGGTATCCGTCCGGAAAGCATCACTGTCCAGCTGCTGGCTGACGGCGAGCAGATCGACGAGATCGAAGTGACAGCGGATGCGGAAGGCAATTGGACTTACAAGTTCGAAGACATGCCGAAGTATCGCGACAATGGCACCGAGATCGTGTACACCGTGACTGAGACCGAAGTGGCGGGCTACACCACTGAGATCGACGGCACGACGATTACCAACACCCACGAAACCGATAAGACCAAGGTCACCGTGACCAAGGTTTGGAACGATGATAACGACCGTGACGGTCTGCGTGCTTCCTACGGCGTGACCTTGTACGCAAATGGCGTGCAGGTAGGCGACGAAGTGATGTTGGCCAAGGTCGAACTGACCTACACCTGGAGCGGACTGCTGAAGTACGAAGACGGAGAGGAGATCGTCTACACAGTCAAGGAAACGACAGTTCCCGAAGGTTACACTGCCGAAATTGACGGCACGACCATTACCAACACTCATGAGATCGAGCTGACCGACATCGAAGGTGAGAAGGTCTGGGAAGACGATGACGACCGTGACGGTATCCGTCCGGAAAGCATCACTGTCCAGCTGCTGGCTGACAGCGAACAGATCGACGAGATCGAAGTGACCGCGGACGCGGAAGGTAATTGGACTTACAAGTTCGAAGATCTGCCGAAGTACCGCGACAACGGCACCGAGATCATTTACACCGTGACCGAGACCGAGGTGGATGGTTACACCACCGAGATCGACAGCACGACCATTACCAACACCCACGAGATCGAACTGACTGACATCGAAGGCGAGAAGATCTGGGAAGACGATGATAACCGCGACGGCATCCGTCCGGTGAGCATCACTGTCCAGTTGCTGGCTGACGATGAGCAGATCGATGAAGTGACCGTGATCGCTGACAGTGAAGGCAACTGGAAGTACAGCTTCAAGGATCTGCCGAAGTATCGTGATCAGGGCACTGAGATCATTTACACCGTGACTGAGACCGACGTGGCGGGCTACACCACTGAGATCGATGGCACGACCATCACCAACACCCATGAAACCGAAAAGACCGAAGTCACTGTGACGAAGGTCTGGAACGATGATGACGACCGTGACGGTCTGCGCGCGTCCTACGGTGTGACCCTGTACGCGAACGGCGTGCAGCTGGGCGACGAAGTGATGCTGGGTAAGGATGAACTGACCTACACCTGGACCGGACTGCTGAAGTACGAAGCTGGTGAGGAGATCATCTATACGGTTGAAGAAACGACGATCCCCGAAGGCTACACTGCCGAGGTTGAAGGACAGCTGCTCGTGTTCAGCGCCTTCGCGCGTCAGCGTACCGCGAACGGATCCATCGTCGTTCCGATGAACGCAAGGGCGATCAATTCTTTCGAGATCACCAACACTCACGAGATCGAGCTGACTGACATCGAAGGCGAGAAGGTCTGGGAAGACGATGATGACCGCGACGGCATCCGTCCGGAAAGCATCACTGTCCAGCTGCTGGCTGACGATGAGCAGATCGACGAAGTGACCGTGATCGCTGACAGCGAAGGCAACTGGACTTACAAGTTCGAAGACCTGCCGAAGTATCGTGATCAGGGCACCGAGATCGTGTACACCGTGACCGAAACTGAAGTTGACGGTTACGAGACCGAGATCGACGGCACGACCATCACCAACACCCACGAAGTCGAAGTGATCGACATCGAAGGCGAGAAGATCTGGAATGACCGTGAGAACTTCGACGGCATCCGTCCTGCCTCTGTTGAGATCATCCTGATGGCTGACGGGGAAGAGGCGGAGCGCCAGCAGGTCACCCGCGGTGAAGACGGCAAGTGGAAGTTCACCTTCACCGGTATGAACAAGTACCGTGACCAGGGCGAAGAGATCGTTTACACCGTGGAAGAGACTCCGGTGGCCGGTTACACCACCCAGATCGAGGGCTTCACCGTGACCAACACGCATGAGCCTGTCAAGTACACGCTGACGATCTACTACCTGTATGAGAAGGACGGCAGTACCGCGGCCCCGACCTACAAGGATACCTACAACGCGGGCGATCCTTATGACGTCCTGTCTCCCGTGATCGCGAATTACCTGTGCAACAGGCGCGAGGTGGAAGGCGTCATGCCGGCCCGTAACCTTGAATTCACTGTTCTCTATCGTCCCTATGGCACGATCATCATTGACGATCCTGATCCTGTAATGGGTCTGGGCAATGTCGTGCTGAACCTGGGCGACTGCTTCGAATAAGCAAACGTTCTCCCGGCAGGGATGCTGAAAGGCTCCTGCCGGGAGACAAATATCACGAAAAACTTTTGACAGAAAGGTGCGAAATTCGATGAAAAGACTGCTTGCGGCGCTGATGTGTGTGATAATGGCGCTTTCCTGCACGGCTTTTGCGGAGGAGACCGCGGCACCTGTGTATGACTATGACAAGCTCGTCGTGGGTTCCACCACCGTGATGTCCGGCAATTTCTTTAATGAAATGTTCGGTAATAACACGGCGGATCTGGACGTGAGAGCGCTGCTCCACGGCTATAATCTGATCAAGTGGGACACCGAGATGGGCGGATTTGTGACGGATGATACGGTGGTGAGCGGACTTTCCGCGACGGAAAACGAGGAAGGGGACCGTACTTATACCATCGCCCTGTATCAGGATCTGGCCTATTCTGACGGAACACCCATTACCGCGTGGGATTACGCGTTTTCCATGCTGATCTCCGCGGCCCCGGAAATGGCTGAGATCGGTGCCGTGCTGAACGGCCCCGAAGCGATCATCGGCATGCTTCAGATGGCGAAGGGGGAGACGGAGGTGCTCAGCGGCGTACGCGTGCTGAATGATCACCTGTTCTCCGTGACCATCGATCACGCCTACCGTCCTTTCTTCTACGAAATGGGTCTGATGAACTTCTATCCCTATCCCATTCAGGTGATCGCGCCGGAATGCATCGTGGCGGACGACGGCGAGGGCGTTTACATCGCCAACCGCGCCGCTTTCAACGCGGAAGTGCTGCGCGAGACGATCCTTGGGGAGAATGGTTATCTGTCTCATCCTTCTGTGGTGAGCGGCCCGTATACGCTGACCTCCTTTGACGGAACAACGGCCGAATTTGAGATCAACCCCTATTTCAAGGGCGATGATGAAGGCGAACTGCCGCATATCAAAAACCTCGTTTTCACGCTGGTCGAGAATGAGACCATGATCGATCAGCTGGCGAGCGGCGAACTGGGTCTGATCAACAAGACGGTGGCCGCGCCGTCGATCATGGCGGGCATTCAGGCGATCGCTTCCGCGGATCTGGCCATGTCTTCCTACAGCCGTGTGGGCCTCAGCTATGTTTCCTTCTGCTGTGAACGTCCCGCGATCGCCTCTCAGGCGGTGCGTCAGGCCATCGCCCTGTGCATGGATAAGGAAAATCTGGTGCAGGATTATGTGGGCGGCTTCGGTCTGCCGGTGGATGGCTATTACGGCATCGGTCAGTGGATGTATCAGCTGGTGACGGGCATTATGCCTGTGCCGGATACTGAACTGAAAGAAGACGCTACCGCTGAAGAAAAGGCGGAGTACGAGGAAGCCATGAAGGCCTGGGAGGAGCTTAACCTGGACGGCCTGACGGTTTACACGCTGGACACCGAAGCGGCAGAGGAACTGCTGATCGCGGACGGCTGGACGCTGAACGAAGCCGGAACAGAATATCAGAAGGGCGCAGATCGTGTGCGCTGCAAGATGATGGACGGCGAACTGGTCAAGCTGGATCTGAAGATGATCTATCCCAAGGGCAATACCATGGAGGAAGCCTTCAATACCCGGTTCATCCCGAACCTGGCGGAAGCCGGTATCGTGCTGACCATTGAAGGCGTGGAGATGTCCGAACTGCTGAATTATCATTATCGTCAGCTGGAACGCGATACTGATATGATCTATCTGGCGACCAACTTTACCGTGGTCTATGATCCTTCGCTGACCTATTCCATGGATGATCTGGCGCAGAATGTGTATAACACCAGCGCCATTCAGGATGAGAAGCTGGCCGAGCTGGCGGTGGACATGCGCAAGACTGAACCCGGTGATCTGCTGACCTATTGTCAGAAGTGGGTAGCGTTCCAGGAATACTGGACAGAAGTACTTCCCGCGATCCCGATCTATTCCAACGCGTATTTCGATTTCTATACCGCGCATCTGCAGGACTACTTCATTTCTTCCAATGCCACCTGGACACAGGCGATCGTAAAGGCGTATCTGGATGATATCGCCGAGGAAGAGCCTGAAGAGGAAGAACTGGAGGATGGAAAATTCGAGATCTTCGATTGATCCAAAGCAATAAAAAAGGGCTGCGCCGTAAGGCGCGGCCCTTTTGCTGTTTTTTGCGGTAAACAGGTTCGATTTGTCTGTTTTGGATAGAAGAAACACCGGAATTTATATGTTTTTACAATGTGAAATGTGTTAAAATATCCAAGGTTTGCGGGCACGGGGCAATGCTTCCGCGCGCGTGAATAAAGAACCATCCTAAAAATATGGAGGAACATTCAAATGAAGAACATGAAGAAGCTGGTCGCCGAATTTATCGGCACCTTCGTACTTGTCCTGTTTGCCTGCGGCGTCGCCGGTCAGATCTGCCAGTTCGGCAGCCCTGAATACTCCGGTTATATCGGCACCGCGCTGGCCTTCGGTCTGGTCATCGTGGCCATGGCGTATTCCATCGGCAATGTATCCGGCTGCCACATCAACCCCGCTGTTTCCATCGCCATGCTCGTCAGCAAGAAGATGAGCGTGAAGGAATTCTGCGGCTATGTGTGCGTGCAGGTGCTGGGCGCGACCGCCGGCGCTGCTGTGCTTTATGCCATCGTGGGCGATGCCGCCAAGCTGGGCACCAATGCCCTGTATAACGGCAATGCCGCTGTTTCCTTCCTGATCGAAGTGCTGCTGACCTTCGTGTTCGTCATCGGCATCCTGGGTGTGACCTCCAAGTCCTCCAACGGCGCTGTGGCCGGTCTGGTGATCGGCGGCGCGCTGGTGCTGGTCCATCTGCTGGGCATCGCCTTCACCGGCACTTCCGTCAACCCCGCCCGTTCCTTCGGACCTGCCCTGATCGCGCTGTTCGCCGGCGAAGCTTCCGCCATCAGCTGCATCTGGGTGTTCATCCTGGCTCCTCTCGTGGGCGGTATCCTGGCTGCTCTGGTGTACAACTTCCTGGACAGCAAGAAGGACTGAGATTGATCTGATCTTTCACCGCGGCGCTGAAATACGCGCCGCGTTTTTTTGTTAAAGAATGATTAAATATCGGCTGTGACGGCCGGAAGGCTTGAAAATAAAGGCTCTGTTTGCTATAATGCAGATGCTAAATAACGCGGATACCGCGTTAAAAAATGAGGAGGTAATTCCCATGAAAAAGCTGCTTGCTCTGATCCTGGCTGTTGCCATGGTCCTGTCCGTTGCTGCTTTCGCTACCGCTGAGGGCGAAATGGCTGTCGCGATGATCACCGACTACGGCGATATCACCGACCAGTCCTTCAACCAGACCACCTATGAAGCCTGCAAGGAATATTGCGGTGCCAACAACCTGGGCTTTGCTTATTACAAGCCCGCCGGAGACTCTGACGCTGAGCGCGTCACCTCCATCAAGCAGGCGATCAACGATGGTTACAACACCATCGTGATGCCCGGCTACGCTTTCGGCGGCGCTATCAAGGCTGTCGTGAATGATTATCCCGCTGTCACCTTCATCGGTCTGGACGTTTCCGCCGGTGACCTGGGCGAGGATTTCACCATGCCCGCTAACCTGTACTGCGCGGTCTATCAGGAAGAACTGTGCGGCTACATGGCCGGTTATGCTGCTGTGAAGCTGGGCTACAAGCACCTGGGCTTCCTGGGCGGCATGGCGGTCCCCGCTGTTATCCGCTACGGCTATGGTTTCGTGCAGGGTGCTGAAGCCGCTGCCGATGCTGATGGCATCAGCGATGTCGTGGTCGAATACGTTTACGGCAACCAGTTCTACGGCGATGCCGATATCACCGCCTACATGGACAACTGGTATCAGAACCTGGGTGTTGAAGTCGTCTTCGCTTGCGGCGGTGGCATCTTCACTTCCGCTGCTGAGGCTGCTGCCAAGGTCGGCGGCAAGGTCATCGGCGTTGACGTTGACCAGAAGGGCATCATCGACGGCCTGTATGGCGAGGGCATGACCGTGACCTCTGCTATGAAGGGTCTGAAGGCCACCGTTATCACCGAGCTGACCGCTGTTCAGAACGGCACCTTCGTCGGCGGCGTGATCGACAATCTGGGTCTGGTCTCCGCGACCCCCGCTGAGAACTATGTCCAGATCCCCGAGACCACTCAGTTCACCGATGCTTTCACCATGGACGACTATACCGCGCTTGTCGGTGCTATGTTCGCCGGTGAGATCGAAGTGTCCAATGACATCACCGTGACTGCCACTTCCTTCGCCGGCATCACCGCTGTCAACGAATACGGCAACATCAAGTAATTTTCTGATTGGTATCACAGGCTGTCACCTTAATGGTGACAGCCTGTTTTTTGTTGCGGGGAACACATTTTGAAGGCAGAAGGATCAATCGGAAAAAAACAAAAGCGGGGGAGATCGGCTGCGTATTATATTACAAATCAATCACAAATTCTTTTTTCTCTTTCAAATTGCAAAGCGGATAATGTATAATAGACTATAACATGCGAAGATGTGTGCTTTGCATACGTTGACAGAAGGAGAGTGGATGCTTTGAGCGAGAATTACGCGATCGAGATGCTGAATATCACCAAGCGTTTTCCCGGTATCATCGCCAATGACAATATTACTCTGCAATTACGAAAAGGAGAGATCCACGCGCTGCTGGGTGAAAACGGCGCGGGAAAAAGCACACTGATGAGTGTGCTGTTCGGTCTGTATCAGCCCGAAGAAGGCGAGATCCGAAAAGACGGCAAGTCCGTGGTCATCAAGGACCCGAACGACGCGAACGCGCTTGGCATCGGCATGGTGCATCAGCACTTCAAGCTGGTGGAATGCTTCTCCGTGTTGGATAATATCATTCTGGGTGTCGAACCGAGCACGGCTGGTTTCCTGCGCAAAAAGAGCGCGCGCAAAACGGTGATCGAGCTTTCTCAGAAATACGGTCTGCATGTGGATCCGGACGCGCTGATCCAGGATATCACCGTGGGTATGCAGCAGAGGACCGAGATCCTGAAGATGCTGTATCGTGAGAACGAGATCCTCATCTTTGACGAGCCGACCGCTGTATTGACCCCGCAGGAGATCGATGACCTGATGCAGATCATGCGCAATCTGGCGGCTGAAGGCAAGAGTATCCTGTTTATTTCTCACAAGCTGAACGAGATCATGTCGGTGGCGGACCGCTGCACTGTATTGCGGAAGGGCAAGTATATCGGAACGGTCGATATCAAGGATACCACCAAGGAAGAGCTTTCCCGTATGATGGTGGGGCGCAATGTGGAATTTGTCGTCCATAAGGAGCCTGCTGTTCCCGGCCGTACCGTGCTGAGCGTGGAAAACATGGTGGTCGCCTCCAAGGTGCACAAAAATAACGCGGTCAAGGGCGTCAGCTTTGATGTACACGCGGGCGAGATCGTATGTATCGCCGGTATTGACGGCAACGGACAGACGGAACTGGTCTACGGCATCACTGGTCTGGAGCCGCTCGTTTCGGGCAAGATCACCATGAATGACAAAGACATCACAAAGATGCCGATCCGCAAGCGCAGCACAGGCGGTATGAGCCATATACCGGAGGATCGTCACAAGCATGGTTTGGTGCTGGATTATTCTCTGGAGGATAATATCATCCTGCAGGGCTACTTTGAAAGCCGCTTCTGTGCCGGAAACATTTGGATGCGCCGTCCCAACATCCGTAAATACGCCGATCATCTGATCGAACAATATGACGTCCGTTCCGGTCAGGGCGCGATCACGACCGCCCGCAGCATGAGCGGCGGCAACCAGCAGAAGGCGATCGTCGCGCGTGAGATCGATAAGGATCCCGATCTGCTGGTGGCTGTACAGCCGACCCGCGGTCTGGATGTCGGCGCGATCGAATATATCCATAAGCAGATCGTGGCGACCCGCGATGCCGGGAAGGGTGTGCTGCTGGTCTCTCTGGAACTGGATGAGGTCATGGCGCTGTCCGATCGTATCCTTGTCATGTATGAGGGTGAGATCGTGGGTGAATTCGATCCCAAGAAGGTGGATGTTGAAACGCTTGGCCTGTATATGGCCGGCGGTGAACGGAAGGAGGGATAATGATGAACGAAAAGACGTCTTTCTGGCGTAAACCGGGCGTACAAACGCTGCTCGTCTCGCTGCTTTGTATTTTTCTGGGCTTGATCGCGGGCTTCATCGCCTTTTTGATCATCGATCCCACCAATGCGTTCGAGGGGATCCTGAGCGTCATCAAAAACTTCCTGAACGCGCCGGATCCGGTCACCCAGCGGGAAAATCTGGGCTTGACACTGGTCAAAACCGCGCCGCTCCTGATGTGCGGCCTGTCCGTGCTCTTTGCCTATAAGGCAGGTCTGTTCAATATCGGTGCCGCGGGTCAGTATGTTGTCGGCGCGGGCGCGTGCCTGTACTGCGCGCTGGCGCTTCACCTGCCCTGGTATGTCAGTTTCCTAGCGGCGATCCTCGCCGGTGTTATCTGGGGCGCGCTGTCCGGCGCGCTCAAGGCCTTCTTCAATGTAAATGAGGTCATTTCCAGTATCATGCTCAACTGGATCGGCCTTTATCTGGTGAACATCCTGCTGGGGCAGGTCAAGGATGCCCGCAGCCCGTACACTATTAAGATCACCAATTATCAGACGATCGGCTCGTATCTGTACAATCGTCTGCCTTCCGGGATCAAGACGCCCGGGATCGTCGCGTCAACAGACGCCGGGATCACAGAGAAGCTCCCCAGCCTTGGATTGGACGGGATCTTCGGCGGTAACTCCGCTTATGTTACCATCGCCATCCCGGCCGCGATCCTGATCGCGGTGTTGATCTGGTTCATCCTTCAGAAGACGAAATTAGGATATGAACTGAAGGCGACCGGCTATAACCGTACCGCTGCCCGATACTGCGGTATGCGTGAAAAGAAGAACCTGACCCTTACCATGGCCATTGCAGGCGGTCTGGCCGGATGCGGCGCCGCCATGCTGTATCTGACGGCCTTCAACGAATGGCAGACCACGCAGTCTTCTGTGCCGGGAATGGGCTTCAATGGTATCGCGGCCGCGTTCCTTGGCGGTCTGAACCCGATCGGCACCATTTTCTCTTCCTATTTCATTCAGCACATCACGGACGGCGGTGCTTCCAAGTTGACGACGCTCGGATATCCCTCCCAGGTGTGCGATATGATCTCTTCCCTGATCATTTATCTGTGCGGCTTCGTTATGTTCTTCAAAACGATCCTGAGCGGTAAGGGACAGAAGAAGCACAAGCCAGCGAAGAAAGATAAGAAGCCTGAAGAAGCGGCAAAGATCCCTGACGAACCTGAAAATGGCTTTTTCTTGTAATTAAAAAACATTTAATATATAATTTTAGTGTATTTTTTTCTAAAAGGAGGAAAAGCAAGTATGAGCCTGTTATTGCAGTATACCCTGATCTTTTCCTCTGTCCTTCTGTTGGTGGCGCTGGGCGGCTGTTTCTCTGAGCACAGCGGCATCATCAACATCGGTTTGGAAGGTATCATGGTCATCGGCGCCATGGGCGGCGCCCTCGTGATGAAGTACATGGATCCCGAATTACCGGCAGCCGTCCTGATGGCGGCGGTCGTCGCGGGATCGATCCTGCTGGGCATGCTCTACTCGCTCTTGTTGGGCGTGGCGGCGATACAATTCAAGGCGGATCAGACGCTGGTCGGTACCGCGATGAACCTGCTGGGCACCGCCGCGGCGACTGTTATCATCAAGGCTGTCAACATGTCCGAAAACGCCAGTAACGTGAGCAGCGAAGTGGCGTATATCGATATCCGCAAAAAGTTCCTGATCGCGCAGGGGACCGAATTCAACTGGTTCATGGTGCTGACAGTGATCATCCTGATCATCAGCTGGGTGGTCCTGTACAAGACCCGCTTCGGTCTGCGTCTGCGTTCCTGCGGTGAACATCCGCAGGCCTCCGACAGCGTGGGCATCAATGTGTATAAGATGCGTTATGCCGGTGTGCTGATCTCCGGTGCCCTGGGCGGCCTGGGCGGTGTGGTGTACATCACCGCGGGCGTGTCCTCCTGGAAGTTTGAAAACGGTGTGGCCGGTTTCGGTTTCCTCGCGCTGGCGGTCATGATCTTCGGCGCGTGGAAGCCCACCCGCATCGCACTGGCGGCACTGCTGTTTGGTTTCTTCCGCGCGTTGAGCAACGTGTATACCGGCCTGTTCGGAACATTGGCCGAAGAATGGAACAGTGATTTCTTCAGATTCCTGCTCAATGTTCCCGGAACTGTCTACAACATGCTGCCTTACATCTTCTCCCTGATCGTTCTGGCATTCACATCGAAGTCCTCGGCCGCGCCAAAGGCGGAGGGTATTCCCTATGATAAAGGCATGCGATGAGGAGGGTGGAGTGATGAAAAAGATCCATTTCAACAAAACCAATGTCCGCCGTCTCCGGGTCGGTCTGCTGCTGCTGCTCATGCTCGTTACGCTGTGCGCGTGTACCGCGGAAGAAACGGAACTGATCGGCATCTGGAAGGGAAAAGCAAGCGATTTTGCCGCGCGGGATGAAGCCTTGCAGGGCAATGATATGGTGTATTACCTTTACATCAAGGGCAATGCTGCTTTCGATCTCTTCGAAGTCACGGATAACGGCGGCAAGGTCAAGCGCGAAAGCTTGCTCATGCAGCCCGGCAGCTATCGCCTGACCGGCGGCTGGCTGACCTTGAATGAAGTGGCGGCTACCCGGCCTTACAGAGAGGGCGATGTGCTGACCTTGAAAAACGGGGATGAAACGGTCGAACTGCATCGCGCCTATGAAGTTCTGTATGAGTTCACCGGCGAGGTCCCCAAGAATAAGCGCAACAAAGTGCCGCAGGATAACCGGGTCTATGATCTGGGCGATCCGTTCACGGTAGAAGACACCTTCAAGGCCGGTGACACCGTGGATCTGAAGGATAGCGAAGGCAATGTGGAGCACTACACGTTCCTTGGATGGGATCGTGAGGATGGTGTGATCGACGGCGATATCCGGATCACCGGTGAATGGAAAATGGAAAAGCTGCCGGCGGAAACCAATTGACCCGGTCACATAAACAAAAGCAGAGAAGGAAAAATCCTTTCTCTGCTTTTTGTATAGCGTTTTTGAACTTGATCTCCGAGAAACGCGCGGAAACCTTTAAGAACAAAGAACGAAACGCGAGACAACACCGGTTTCTACGTCTTTTAACAGTCAATGGCAGACTTTTTATGGGAATGGCAGGCGACGGCAGCAAGGCGCATCGGGGAGCATGGAAAAAAAAGAAGACCGGGCCTGCCGCAGAGCCGGTGCGTTGTACGCGGCGTTGATATCAGTAGAAGGCTGTGCCTAAAATCAGGGAAATCATTTGAGAAGGAGAGGAAACGATGTGACACGCGCCGGCGGAAGTCAACTCGGCCCTGTCGCGGAAACCCCATTCCACGCCGATCGTTTCCATGCCGGCGTTCTGACCGCAGCGCATGTCCGTGTCGGTGTCGCCCACATACCAGATGTCGGCGGGAGAAAGACACAGCGCTTCCGCGATCATGAGCGCGCCGTCCGGCTCCGGCTTGATGGGAAAGCCGTCCTGCCGTCCCCGGATGACATCAAAACGCGTACCGGCAAAGTAATGGGCGATCACGTTTTCAACATCGGTCTGATCCTTGTTGCTGAACACGCACAGGCGCAGACCGGCTGCCGCGAGCGCGGACAGGGATTCGCGGATACCGGGGTAGACATGGCTTTTTTCACGGGAATGCGCCTGATAGTAGGGCATGTAAAAATCCAGCAGGGTTGGGATCTTTTCCGGATGCTCTCCGGCAACACGGGCGGCCAGATTGAACACACCGTCGCCGACAAAGTGATTGTATCTTTCCTCCGCGTAGGGGTCGAGCCCGGCGTGGATGAGGGCCTGATTCATCGCGCGCGCGATATCCGGCAGCGAATTGATCAGCGTGCCGTCCAGATCGAAAATAACGGCTTTTTTCATACAGTACCCTCCTGAGTCAGCGCGGATGGGACGCGGGCGTATCCGCGCCGTCATGATTGTAAATTATAGCATCAAAGTGGCAGGGGAGCAACGGCGCGATTGACACACAGGACACGCTAAATTATAATAAGAAGGTCATTTGGAGGTGCTTATGGCCAATCGTTACAGTCGTGATCAGAAGCCCGGAAATACACCGGTTTTCGTTATTTTATTATTCTGCATCGTTCTTATCGCGGTGATCCTGTTCCTGGTGGCATCCGGGAATTGTTCTTATGCCGACAGGACGGCGCTTCAGGCGCAGAAGGAGGCGGCCGCGACACCGACGGCTTCGTATACGCCGCCGCCGGTGCAGATGCCGAGGCAGTGGACCCCGGAGCCTGTGATCAGCGTGACCGTGACCCCGGTGGTGCTGAATACCAATACGCCCGCGCCCGTCGTGACCGCGGCGCCCACTGCGGTCTCGGAGGCCAACCTGGCTTCCGGCTCCAAGGGCGAGGCCGTGGAGCAGCTGCAGCAGCGGCTGAAGGATCTGGGCTATTATGACGGCAAGGTGGACGGCGATTTCGGCAGCGGCACCAAGAAGGCCGTCAAGTGGTTCCAGCGGCAGAACGGGCTGAACGCGGACGGCGTGGTAGGCGCGGCGACCCGCGCGCTGCTCTATTCCGATAAGGCGCAGATGGCCCGTGTGACCAACGTGCTGTCCGGAGAACAGCCGCTGCTGGTGAACAAGTCCCATTCGGTGGACGCTTCCTTCGTGCCGCAGGATCTGGTGAACCTGGCGGACTATGTGCCGGCAGGGCTGTGCACCTATAAGACGGGCGGTCAGCGCATGGTGCGGGAGGCGGCGGACGCCTTCATCCGCATGCTGAAGGCGGCGCACGCGGAGGGAATCACCGTGTGGCAGGTTTCGGAGACCTACCGCACCTATGATGATCAGAAGGCCATCTTTGACAGCTATGTCAATAAGTATATGAATGAAAACGGCATGAGCCGCAGCAACGCGGTCTCCGCCACCCGGAAGACAGTGGCGGATCCCGGCACCAGCGAGCATCATACCGGCCTGTGCTTTGATATGACCGTGCCCGGCAGCTTCTTTGTGGATACGGTGCAGTATAAATGGATGAAGCAGCATTGCTGGGAGTACGGTTTCATCCTGCGCTACACGGATGAGAAGGAAAAGATCACCGGCTTCCTCGGCGAGGAATGGCATTACCGTTATGTGGGCGTGGAGCACGCGCTGTGTATTCGGGATATGGAACTGTGTCTGGAAGAATACATCGATTATCTGAACAAGCACCGCTGACGGAAGCGGCTGGAGGCTGCCTATGAAAACACTGATTGAGCTTTATGATGAGCGCCCGGTGGAAAATGTGATCTCCACCGAGGTGTTCCGCCCGGAAAAGACGGTGTTTCTGTGTGAAAATACGGTGGCGCGGGACAAGGATCTGCAAAATCGTCTGAGGCAGTATTTTCGGAAGCGGAAGGTAAAGTGCGATCTTCAGTTTGAGGAGACCGCCATTCTGGATGCCGGGCGGATCGCGGAGACGCTGCAGCGTGTGCTGGAACGGGAACCGGACTGCGCCCTTGATATCGCCGGCGGAACGGATGCCGCGCTTTTCGCCTCCGGACTGGCCTGCGCGAAAAACGGGGTGCCGGTGTTCACCTATTCCCGCAAGCGGAATGCCTTTTACAATATCCGGAACGCGGCGTTCGCGCATGATCTGAAGTGTGATCTGCGTTTCAAGGTGGAGGATTGTCTGCTGATGGCGGGCGGCGCGATGCACAGGGGACGCGTGGATAACGCTGTGCTGGCCAGGTATAAGAAGCTTTATGATCCCTTCTTCGCGCTGTACCTGCGCTTCAGAACAGAATGGGTGAGTATCACCGGATATATCCGCAAGATCTCACAGGAAGGGCTTGACCGGGGCGACAGCCTGAAGGCGGAAGGCCCGTTGGAGGTGCGGGGCGAGCATAACAGCCGGATCCGCGCCAATATCGCCGCGTTGGAGGCACTGCAGGAGATCGGCATGATCCGCGAACTGGAAACGGGGGAGAGCGGCGTCTCCTTTGAGTTCCCGGATGAGCAGATCCGCGCCTGGCTGCGCGATGTGGGCAGCGTGCTGGAGCTGTATATCTATCAGTGCTGTCTGGATACCGGGCTCTTCAGCGATGTACGCACCTCGGTGGTGGTGGACTGGCACGGCGACGGCCGTCCGGACGCTGTGACCAATGAGATCGATGTGATGGCGACGGCCGGGATCACGCCGGTCTTCATTTCCTGCAAGACCTGCGATGTGAAAACAGAAGCCCTGAATGAGCTGGCCATCCTTCGGGAACGCTTCGGCAGCGGTATCGCGAAGGCTGTGATCGTTACCTCCGGCACCCGCGGCCGCAATGTGATGTGCAACCGCGCGGCAGAACTGGGGATCGATGTGATCGCGCTGGAGGATCTGAAAAACGGCGAAGTGAGAAAGAAACTGGCTTCCTACGCCGGATAAGGCGCGATGGGGCCGGGATATGCGCGGCATCCGTGACGGAATGCCGGAAATAAGCACCGTGAAAGGGGAAAAACCCTGTTTCCGGTGCTTTTTTCGTTGATTTCCGGGGATTTTGCGGAGTGAAAAATTCCGCGCGCCGAAATGCCGTGAAGATGTTGCAAAAGAATGAATTTTTGTTGATTTGCTATAGGCAGAAGGGCAAGTTTGTGTTATACTCTTATGCGGTGAAAGTTGTGCTTCGCATGGCTTTCTGAAGACTTATTGATATATCAGTCTCATGAAAGAGAGGAACGGTATGGATCATTCTGAAGCTCTCCGCCTGATGACGGAAGAAAAAAAGAAGATCGCACAGGGAAATCAAGAGCGCGTGAACAAGCAGAAGGAAGCCGGCAAGGCGACCGCCCGTGAACGCATCAACAACCTGTTCGATGACAAGAGTTTTGTTGAACTGGACGCCCTCAAGGTGTGCGGTGTCGTGGCCGGTTTCGGCACAGTCAACGGCCGTCCTGCCTATGCTTTCGCGCAGGATGTGACCGAAGGCGGCGCTGCCATGAGCGCAGCTCAGGCCAAGAAGATCATCAAGGTGCTGGATCAGGCTGCCCTGACCGGCGCGCCCGTGGTGATGTATCCCGACAGCAACGGCATCAGCCTGGCTGAAGGCGCTGCTGCCCTCAACGGCTACAGCGATGTGATGGCCGCGCTGGTCAAGCTTTCCGGTGTTTGCCCCGTGATCTGCTGCATCGCCGGCAACTGCCCCGGTACTGCCTCCCTGTTCTCCCAGCTGGCGGATATCACCATCCAGACCGGCAAGGGTTCTCTGGCCTTCGCCAGCCTGATGGTGATGCAGAAGGGCGCTGACAAGGACAAGACTGCCGCGCAGCTCTTCGGTGCCGATGTCATGGCCGCTCAGGGCGGTGTCGCGCTGACCGCGGCGGATGAAGCCGAGGCCCGCAGCATGATCGCCGCGCTGCTGGATCTGCTGCCCAGCTGCAACGAAGAAAACGCCCCCCTGAATGATCTGGATGATCTGAACCGTGTGATCAACGGCGCTTCCGATCTGGATGCCGCCGCGCTGGTTGCCGCGATCGCCGATCTGGGCCAGACCGTGGAGCTGAACAAGGCCTACGGCAAGAATACCAATACCACCCTGTGCCGTATCGGCGGCCGCACCTGCGGTGTCATCGCCATGAACGGTGAAATGATCGGCGCGGATGATATGAACAAGATCGCCCGCTTCGTGCGTCTGTGCGACTGCTATCAGCTGCCCGTCGTGACCTTGGTGAACACCACCGGCATCACCGCTCCCGACAGCTGCGCGCAGGTCTCGACCATCAAGGCTTCCACCCGTATGCTGTACGCTTACGCTGAGGCGACCACCGTCAAGCTGAGCGTGCTGACCGGCAAGGCCATCGGTAAGGCCTACACCGTTCTGGGCGGCGGCAAGATGGCGGATGTCATCTATGCCTGGCCTCAGGCGCAGATCGCCGCTGTGAGCGAGGAGACCTACAACGCCACCATCGGCAAGGGTGATTACGATGATAAGTTCTCTGCCATCGCGGCTGCCAAGGCCGGTCTGGTGGATGACTGCATCGATCCTGCCGAGACCCGCAAGGTGCTCATCAACGCCATGGAATTCCTGGCCACCAAGCACGAGGCGGCTCCCGATCGCAAGCACGGCAATATCTCCCTGTAAGGAGGCGGCAAGATGGATAAGTTACTGAACGGTCTTTCCACCACTGCCGTCGGTATGCTGGTCGTTTTCTTCGGTCTGACCATTCTGATCGCCTGCATCACCGTGATGGGCATCATCATGACCGGCAAGAAGAAAAAGAAGGCCGAAAAGCCCGCCGAAGCAGCGGCTCCCGTACAGGAAGCGCCTGTGGAAGAAGTGATCGAAGAAGAAGCGGATGACGCGCTGATCGCCGTCATCTCTGCCGCCGTTGCCGCTATGTGGCAGGACGACAGCACGGGCTTCGTGGTGCGCCGCATCAAGCGTTACCCCGGCCAGAAGCGCTGAAACCGCGTTTCTCCCTGATTCTCACATATAAGATCAAACCCTGATTTGAAAAGGAGATAATACAATGCGTAAGTTCAATATCACCGTCAATGGCGTTTCCTACGAAGTTGAAGTTGAAGAAGTGGCCGCGAACGGCGCTTCCGCTCCTGTTGCCGCGCCTGTGGCCGCTGCGCCCGTGGCTGCCGCTCCCGCTGCCCCCAAGGCTGCTCCCAAGGCCGCTCCCGTGGCCGGCGGCACCAAGGTGACCGCTCCCATGCCCGGCACCGTGCTGGATGTGAAGTGCGCTGTCGGCGCCAAGGTGAAGGCCGGCGAGACCCTGCTGATCCTCGAAGCCATGAAGATGGAAAACGAGATCCAGGCTTCCGCTGACGGCACCGTTGCCCAGGTTCTGGTGAACAAGGGCGCTTCCGTTTCCTCCGGCGATGTCCTCGTTGTTCTGAACTGAGTCACAGCGAACGCGTCACCGTGCCCTATGGGCACATAAATCCGGAAAAAACGGAAGGAGGAATGAACATTGGATATCCTTAACACTTTGGGCAATCTGGTGTCGACCAGCGGTATCGCGAAGTTCATCCAGGACCCCAAAGCCCTGATCATGGTCGCAGTCGCCTGTCTGCTCATTTATCTGGCGATCGGCAAAAAGTTCGAACCCCTTCTGCTTTTGCCCATTGCCTTCGGTATGCTGCTGACCAACCTGCTGGGCAGCGAAATGTTCCATGAAGAGCTTTTCGCCGGCGGTCACGCCAACTGGTCACTCTTCGGCGGGGCCATATTGATCAACGCGAATGATCTGGTCGATACCGCCCAGTACACCGTAAACGCCTCCGGCACCGTGCTGATCAACGGCATCGACGCGCTGGGCCACATCGTGAAGGCGACCGGTGTACAGGGCACGGACATCGTGCCTCTGGCTGAAGTCATGCAGAACATGGCGGCCAATGGTCTGGACACCTCCATCATCCTGCAGGAAGCCTTCATGACCGGCGGTCAGGTCTACACCTCTGCCGGCACCCTGATCGCGACCGCGGGCCAGAATGTGACCGCGGGTCTGCTGGACTATCTGTATCTGGGCGTCAAGCTGGGTATCTACCCCTGCCTGATCTTCATCGGCGTTGGCGCGGGCACCGACTTCGGTCCCCTCATCTCCAACCCGAAGACTCTGCTGCTCGGCGCTGCCGCTCAGCTGGGTATTTTCATCACCTTCATCGCGGCCTCTCTGATGGGCTTCACCGATGCTGAAGCCGGTGCCATCGGTATCATCGGCGGCGCGGACGGCCCCACCGCTATCTGGCTGACCGGTAAACTGGCTCCCCATCTGCTGGGGCCCATCGCCGTTGCCGCTTACAGCTACATGGCGCTCGTTCCCGTCATCCAGCCGCCCATCATGCGCGCGCTGACCACCAAGAAGGAACGCGAGATCGTGATGGAGCAGCTGCGTCCTGTTTCCAAGAAGGAAAAGATCCTGTTCCCCATCATCGTCACCATTCTGGTCTCTCTGCTGCTGCCCTCTGCCGCTTCTCTGGTCGGCTGCCTCATGCTGGGCAACCTGATGCGTGAATGCGGTGTTGTGGAACGTCTGAACAAGACCGTGCAGAACGAACTGATGAACATCGTGACCATCTTCCTGGGTATCACCGTCGGTGCCACCGCTACGGCCAGCACCTTCCTTACCTTCGATACCATCAAGATCATCGTGGTGGGCGTCGCGGCGTTCGCGTGCGGCACCGCGGGCGGTCTGCTGCTGGCCAAGATGATGAACAAGCTTTCCGGCGGCAAGATCAACCCCCTCATCGGTTCCGCGGGTGTTTCCGCCGTTCCCATGGCCGCGCGTGTTTCCCAGATGGAGGGCGCCAAGGCGAAGCCCGGCAACTTCCTGCTGATGCACGCGATGGGTCCCAACGTGGCCGGTGTTATCGGTTCCGCGATCGCGGCCGGCGTACTTTTGAGCATGTTTGGAGGTTAATGATATGGCACAGGTCAAGATTACTGATACCATCCTGCGCGATGCGCATCAGAGCCAGGCCGCTACGCGTATGCGCATCGAAGAGATGCTGCCCGTATGCGAGATGCTGGATAAAGTAGGCTATTATTCTCTGGAATGCTGGGGCGGCGCTACCTTCGACAGCTGCCTCCGCTTCCTGCATGAAGATCCCTGGGAGCGTCTTCGCAAGCTGCGCAAGGCGATGCCCAACACCAAGCTGCAGATGCTGCTGCGCGGCCAGAACATTCTGGGCTATAAGCACTATGCTGATGACGTGGTGGATTACTTCGTCAAGAAGTCCATCGAAAACGGCATCGACATCATTCGCTGCTTTGACGCGCTGAACGATCTGCGCAACATGGAGACTGCTGTGAAGGCCTGCAAGAAGTACGGCGGAACCGCGGAAGTGGCCATGAGCTACACCGTTTCTCCCGTGCACACCGAAGAATACTTCGTCAATCTGGCCAAGCAGATCGAAGCCATGGGCGCCGATCTGATCTGCATCAAGGACATGTCCGGTCTGCTGCTGCCCTACAATGCTTATTCCCTGGTGAAGAAGCTGAAGGCCAACACCACCCTGCCCATCGTCCTGCACACCCACAACACCGCCGGTACCGGTTCCATGACCATCCTGAAGGCGATCGAAGCCGGTGTGGATGTGGTGGATACCGCGCTGTCTCCTCTGGGCGGCGGTACCTCTCAGCCCGCGACCGAGTCCCTCGTGGCCTCCCTGCAGGGCACTGAGTATGACACCGGTCTGGATGTTGAACTGATGGCCAAGATCGCCGAGCATTTCCGCGGCGTGGCGGATCGTCTGACCGCTGACGGCTGGCGTGATCCCGGCAAGGTGCTGGCTGTGGATGCCAAGGCGCTGCAGTATCAGGTTCCCGGCGGCATGCTGAGCAACCTGATCGGTCAGCTGAAGCAGGCCAATGCCATGGACAAGTATTACGCCGTGCTGGAAGAAGTGCCGCGCGTCCGTAAGGATTTCGGCTATCCTCCGCTCGTAACCCCCACCTCTCAGATCGTGGGTACCCAGGCCGTTATGAACGTGCTGGGCGGCGAGCGCTACAAGATGGTTCCCAAGGAGAGCAAGGGCCTGCTGAAGGGCGAATACGGCCGTCTGCCCGCTCCTGTGGACGAGGCTGTGCGCAAGAAGTGCATCGGTGACGAAAAGGTTATCACCCATCGTCCCGCCGATGATATCGCGCCCGAGCTGGACAAGTACCGCGAGGAAATGAAGCAGTATCTGGAGCAGGAAGAGGATGTGCTGTCCTACGCGCTGTTCCCGCAGGTCGCCACCAAGTTCTTCGAATGGCGCCGCGCGCAGAAGCTGCAGGAAGATGCCACTTCCTATGATGCCAAAGACGGCACCATGCCTGTGTAATACGGATCGGATCCCGGTCCAGTAACGTTTTTTGAAAAAATGATGAGGTGTCGTATGCTTACGGCACCTCATTTCAATAAGGAGGATCATCATGGAAGCACTTGAAAGATTCCTGAAATATATCGCGGTCAATACCAACAGTGATGAAGAATGCGAGACCTGTCCTTCTTCTCCCGCGCAGTGGGAGCTGGCAAAGCTTCTGGTAGCGGAAATGCAGGAGATGGGCATCAAAGACGCCCGCGTGGATGAGCATTGCTATGTGTACGGTTCCATCCCGGCCACCTGCGAGGGGCCAGCGATCGGCCTGATCGCCCACATGGACACCTCTTCCGCGGTCGCCGGCGGCCCGGTGTGCCCCCGTCTTGTGAAGTATGAGGGCGGCGATATCGTGCTGAACGCCGAAAAGGGCATCGTGATGCGCGAGAAGGATTATGAGACCCTGAAGGCGGATAAGGGCTGCGAACTGCTGGTGACGGACGGTACCACCCTGCTCGGCGGCGATGACAAGGCCGGTATCGCGTCGATCCTGACACTGGCGGAGCGCCTGATCAATGATCCTTCCGTTCCGCACGGTAAGATCTGCGTCGGCTTCACGCCGGATGAAGAGATCGGCCGCGGCGCGGATCTGTTTGATGTGAAGAACTTCGGCGCGGATTTTGCCTACACCGTGGACGGCGGCGATATCAGTGAGCTGGAGTATGAAAACTTCAACGCTGCTTCCGCGCGCCTGACCTTCAAGGGTCTTTCCATCCATCCCGGCTCCGCGAAGAACAAGATGATCAACGCGCTGACCGTGGCCATGGAATTTGACCGCATGCTGCCCGAATGCGAAGTGCCCGAGCATACCGAGGGTTATGAGGGCTTCCACCATCTGGTGTTCATGCGCGGCGAGGTGCAGGCAGCAGAATCCGCTTACATCATCCGTGATCATGATATGGCGAAGTTTGAACAGAAGAAGAACGGCATGGAAAAGGTGGCGGCCTACCTGAATGACAAGTACGGCGCCGGCACCGTCACCCTGGAAATGAAGGATAGCTACTACAATATGCGCTCCATCATCGAAGAGGATATGACGGTCGTCACCCGCGCGGAGGAAGCCATCCGCGCGCAGGGGCTGAACCCTGTGGCTGTGGCCATCCGCGGCGGCACCGACGGCGCGCGCCTGTGCTATATGGGCCTCAAGTGCCCCAACCTCGGTGCGGGCGGTCGTAACTTCCACGGTGTTTATGAGTACCTGAACGTGGATCAGCTGAAGAAGTCTGTGGACATCCTGCAGCACATCGTGACGGTACGCTGAAGAATATGAAAAAAGCGGAGCGCTGGTTTCAGCGCTCCGCGGTATTATTTGTTTTGCTTTAAGATGCTGTGGCCTTCTCTCATCGAAGCGATCAGATGACCTTCTTGTGCAGCCATTTATCGCCCATGAACCGCCACATGAAGAACACGCCGCGGGCGAGCCAATCGGCAAACATGGCCAGCCACACGCCCAACAGCTGAAGATCGAACACGTACACCAGTACAAAGGAAAGGCCCACGCGCAGCACCAGCATGGAGATGATGCTGACGATCATGGTGTACTTCGCGTCTCCGGCGGAGCGCAGAATGGCCGGGAGGCCGAAGGACAGCGCCCAGATGGTGAGAGAGTAGAAGCAATAGACATACTGGATGTCCACAGCGCAGACCATGGCTTCGCTGCTTAAGTTAAATAACGTGTGGAAGAACGGCGCGCCGATGAGAATGATGATGTTCAGCGGCAGAACGGCCAGATACATCAGCACCATCATCTTAAAGCCGTAGGCGCGCGCCTGTTTTTCATCGCCGGCGCCCACGCATTGCCCGATGACCGTGACGACCGCCAGACAGATCGCGCTGCCCGGGATATTGGGGAAGCTGCTGATGGCGTTAAGCGCCGCGTTGGAGGCGATCATGTAACTGGGCAGCGTGGTGATGATGACCATGATGAGCAGTTTGCCCAGCTGGAACAGGCTGTTTTCAAGGCCGTTCGGCAGACCGATGGCCAGAATACGGCGGATCATGCGCCAGTCCCATTCGAGGCGGAGCGGATCGATCAGGTGGATGCGGCGTTCCTGCTTGCACAGCAGCACCATGATGATGACCGCGGAGACCGCGCGGGAGAGGAGCGAGGCGATCGCCGCGCCCGCGACGCCCATCTGCAGCGGATGGATCAGCAGGGCATTGCCGCCGATGTTGATCACATTCATGATGAGGCTGGTCACCATGCTGCTCTTGCTGTCGCCCTGCGCGCGCAGCACACCCACACCGCCGTTGTAGATCCCGAGGAAGGGATAGGAAAGCGCGGAATAGAAGAAATAGACCTTGCACATTTCCTTGGTTTCCGCGTTCAGGCTGCCGTAACAGCCTTCGATGATCACGGTATTCAGCGCGATCGCCAGCACGGCAATGATGCCGGAAAGGGCGATGGATGAATAGATCAGCTGTTTGGCGGCCTTACAGGCTTTCTCTTCATCTTTGTGGCCCAGATACATGGCGGCGACGACCGAGCCGCCCGCGCCAAGCGCGGAAAACAGGTTGATCAGCAGGATATTGATGGTATCGACCGTCGATACCGCGCTGGTGGCAAATTCATTGACATGGGAGACCATCATGGTGTCGACCATGCCGACCATGACCGCCAGGAACTGCTCTATGATGAGCGGCACGATCAGCTTGAACAGGTCACGCCCGCTGAACATGGTCATTTTGCCGGGATTCAGGTTTCTTTGCATTTGGTTGACCTTCATTTATATCGACTTTTCTGTTCGGAATGCAAGAAAATCGCGTTTCCATTCGTTATTATAGTATAACTGCCGTGTGTTTTGTTGAAGAAATCCTTTTCCATTATCGTAAAAAACACGCGGCCGTAAAAAAGGAGAACTTTATGCGTTTGGCTTTATCCGGAAGACGGAAGAAGATCCTGTTGATCGCCGCGGCGGCAGCGGTGCTGCTGGGGGCGGTTTTTGTGATCATTTTGGCATCCGCCGGGAGCCAGGCAAAGGCAAAACGCGCGGAACGCCTGCTGGCCGCGTCAAAGGGACGGACGGATTATGAACTTTTGCTGATCCTGCGGCCGGATGTGAATACGCTGGCGGTTACAGAGACCGTGACCTATACCAACCGGACAGGGGATACCCTGAATGAGATCATCCTGCGTACGTGGGCAAACGCCTATGCCGATGAAGAAAGCAGTCCGGCGGCGCTGGAGGATCGCTGTGAAGCCTGCTATGGAGACGCCTTCTCTGCCGGCGGCATCCGGATCGACGGCGTGTGGGTACAGGACGCGCTGACAGAGCCCTGCTTTATCGATGCGGAAAAGACCGTGCTTTCCGTGCCGGCGCGGCTGCAGCCGGGGGAAAGCGTGACCTTGAAACTGCATGCTTCGGTGCAGATCCCTGTCTGCGCCTATCGCTTTGGCCGCGCGGGAGATACCTTCCTGCTCACTTCTTTCCTGCCGGTGATCCCGGTCTATGAGGAGGGCGCGTGGCACACGGAAAGCGCCCATGTCGTCGGGGATCCCTTCGTTCAGGACGCGGCCAACTTTGCCTTCCGTCTTTCCGTGCCGGAGGGCTGGCAGGTGTGGGGGAACGCTGAGGTGCTGAAGGAGGGAAGTGTGTATACCGGAACAGCGCTTGCCGCGCGGGATCTGTCCCTGATCGTCAGCCGGGAACTGAAAGCCGAAACCAGAGATGTGAACGGCATCCGGGTCACGGCGCTCAGCAGGGAAAAGACCGGTGCCGTCAGAGGGCTGGAGATCGCGGGAAAAGCGCTGCGGGTGTACAGCGAGCTGTACGGGGATTATCCTGATCCCGTTTTCACGCTCGTTGCCTGCGCGCTGCCCTTTGACAGCATGGAGCACCCCGGTGTCTCGCTGATCAATGAAGCGCTTTTCGCGGATGAAGACAGGATGGAGCAGACACTGGCCCTTTCCTGCGCGCGTCAGTGGTTCGGCGCTCTTGCGGGGGCGGATCTTTTCCATCACGGCTGGATGAGCGGCGCGCTTTCCCGCTATGCCATGCTGGGCTATTACGGGCGTACAAAGGGCGAAGGGGCCCGGGAGGATCTGATCCGGACGCTGATCGAGCCCGCGATGCGCGATCCTTCCGCCCGTACCTTTACACCGGGCATGCCTGCGGATTACTTCGCGGATTTGACAACTTATATTGCCGTGGTGTATGATAAGGGATGCGCATTGATGTGCGCGCTGGATCTTTCTCTGGACGGAGGAACAGATACTTTTCTCCGTGCCTATGTTGAAAAATACGCATTTTTGACGGTCTCGCGGCCGGGGTTTGAGCAGTTTCTGAAGGCATATGCCGGGCGTGATCTGCGTCCGCTGCTGCTGGATTATCTGGATACCCTGACGCGCTGAGACTGTGCCTGAAAAGAGGTTTATTGCCTTGGAAAAGTCAAATTGTTGTGTGCTGATCCCTTCTCTTTCCCCGGATCAGCGTTTGCCGGATTATGTAAGGGATTTGCTGAAAAGCGGCTTTGGCGGCGTTGTTGTGGTCAATGACGGCTCCAAAAAGGAATACGATCCTTTCTTTGAGGCCTGCGCCGCGATGGACGGATGCACGGTGATCGGCTATGAGGTCAATCACGGCAAGGGTTACGCGCTGCGCTACGGTATCCGTCATATCTACGAAAACACAGCCTTCGAGGGCATCATCACCGCGGATTCCGACGGCCAGCATACGCCGGTTGATACCGCGAAGATGGCAGCGGAGATGGAGGGGGAGCATCTGTGGCTGGGCAGCCGTGATTTTACATCGGCCAACACCAATATCCCCAAGCGCTCCCGTGTGGGCAACCGCATCACTTCCTTTGTGTTCAAGCTGTTCTACGGCCAGTATCTGCCGGATACGCAGACCGGTCTTCGCGCCTTCCCGCGCAGCCTGTGCCCCTTCATGCTGGAGGTGACGGGCGACCGCTTTGAGTATGAGATGAACGTGCTGATCCGCTGCAGCGAGAAGAAGATCAGAATGCTGGTCGTGCCCATCGATACGATCTATCTGGAGGAGAACAAATCCTCTCACTTCAATCCTCTCAAGGATTCCTGGCGCATCTATAAGCTGATCCTCGGCAATTTCCTCATGTTCATCGCGGCTTCGCTGAGCTGCTGGGCGTTGGATCAGGGTATTTACGCGTTGGTGCGCTATGTCATCATGCCGCAGCAGGATAAGGTCCGTTTCCTGCTCTGGGATATCACCGCCGGGATCATTGTGGGCTATGTGGTGGCCAGGATCATTTCTTCGCTGGTCAACTTTGCCATCAATAAAAATGCCGTGTTCAAGATCAAGGAATCCAAGGGCGCGCTGCTGCGCTATTTCCTGCTGGCGGCCTGCTGCCTCGCGATCTCCGCGCTGGTCACCGGGATCCTTTCCACCTATGTCGGTTCCGGTGTGGACTGGCTGATCAAGCTGGTGGTGGATCTGATCATGTTCATGATCAATTATCGCGTGCAGAAGGTGTGGGTGTTCCGCACCGACGCGAAGTGACGTTCTTATCAAACAGGAGGTTTCCCGATATGTCCGCGAAATGGAAAACGCTTCTTTTGGGCGCGGTGCTGGCCGCGATGCTGGTCATCCTGCCCTTTACGATCGCCTCTCCGGTTTTCAGCTATGAGACGGAAGTTGAAGAGGATGATCCCTTTGCCGATCTTTTCGGTCTGCTGTTCCCCGCCGCTTACGCGGAGGAAGAGGAAGCCGTTCATTACGAGCTGTCCACGGATCTGTTCACTCCCGGCAATACGCCGAATCCCGCGGGCTACACCTATGATGAAGAGGGCAATATTACCGGCTACCACGATGCTTCCATCACGGTGACGGTGGAGACCCGCTTTGAAAACGGTGTGTCCTGGCGCGTCGCGTATGTGGAGGTCAAGAGCCCCACGCAGCTGCGCACTGCCGTGGCCGGCAAGAAGATCACTTCTACCAAGGAAGCCTATATGTCCGCGCTCGCGCCGGCTTATAACGCCATCGTGGCCATCAACGGCGATGATTATCAGAATGATCCGCAGGTGAAGACCTTCGAGTACCGCATGGGGCAGAAGGCCTCGGCCAAATCCAATAAAAAGCGTGATATCCTCATCATCGATGAAATGGGCGATCTGCACATCTTCATATGCTCCGACGCGGACAAGATGAGCGCGTTCAAGGCAGACGGCCATCAGGTGGTGAACGCCTTCACCTTCGGCCCCGGTCTGGTGGTGGACGGCGATCTGATCCCCTGCCCGAAGGATTATAAATATAATCCGAACAAGGCCGAGCCCCGCAGCGCCATCGGTCAGGTGGGGCCGCTGACTTATGTGCTGGTCGTGGCGGAAGGCCGCGGCGAAAGCGGCTCCGCGGGCGTGACCATCGATCAGCTGGGAGATTTCATGTTCTATCAGCTCAACTGTGTACAGGCTTATAATCTGGACGGCGGCAACACCGCTGAGATGTATGTGGGCAATACCATGTATATGGACCGCAAGGGACACAGCGAGCGCTCCATCAACGATATCATTTACTTCGCCACGGCGGTCGATCCCGCTGAATGGCAGGAATAACGGGGATAAAATGGATTTCGAGCATTTGACCGCTTTTGAGGTATTCGGGCTTCCCGTATACCGCTACGGCCTGTTTATCGGCGCGGGCGCGCTGCTGATGTGTCTTGCGGCGCTCCTCCGCGCGGGAAAAGAGCACCGTGCTTCCGTGCTGGCCGCCTGCGCGGCCGCGCTTCCGTGCGCGCTCGTCCTTTCGCGCCTGCTCTATTGCCTGACAGATCAGCGTTTTGTCGGCATCGCGCCGCTGGATAAGGTGTTCAGCCTTACAAACGGCGGTTTCTCCATGCTGGGCGCGCTGCTGGGCGCGGCGCTCGGCGTTGTGATCGTGTGCAGGATCGGCAAAAAGAAGGTCCTGCCGGTGATGGATCAGATGGTGACCGGCGTGCCGCTGTTCCTCATCTGCGCCCGCGCGGCGGAGTTCTTCAGCGATGAATTCGGCGTCTCCAAGCCCCTCAAGACAGAATGGCTGGAGGATACCTTCCTCACGGTGGACAGCTCCTATCTCATGGTCTATGTGCTGGAGGCCGCTTTCGCGGCGCTGCTGTTCGTGATCATGCTGTGCTGCAAAAAGGACCGTACTGTCGTATTCACGCTGTTGTTTACGGCGGCGCAGGGGATCTTTGAAAGCCTGAAGAAGGCGGACAAGCACATGGCGTTCGGCTTTGTGGGCGTGCAGCACATCCTTTCCTATACCATTCTGGCAGTGACGGTCATCGTGCTGGGCGCGCTGGCGCGGAAAAAGGGCAAAAAAGCGCTTCCGCTTGCCGGATGGATCTCAGCGGTGCCGGTGGCCGGGATCGCGGTCGGGCTGGAATTCCTGTATGACCGCACCAATACCGCGCCGATGCTGCTGTACGCGGCTTATCTGGTGCTCGTTGTGTATATGGCCGGTCTGGGCTTCGCGCTGCTCCGCGCGTCCCGCTCTCCCGGACAAGAGAAGGAGAACTGATCCCCATGGAAAAGAAAGATATCGAACGCATCAATGAACTGGCCCGTAAGAAGAAGTCCACCGGGCTGACCCTGGCCGAGGAAGCGGAGCAGCAGCGTCTGCGCCGTCAGTATCTGGATGAGTGGAAGGCCAGCCTGCAGGCACAGCTGGATAACACCTACATCATCGGTCCGGACGGCGAAAAGCGGAAGCTGCAGAAAAAAGTCAAGAATTAAAGGCGATCCCGCGCGTGTCTTCTGCGCGGTATTGTCGTCAGGCGCCGGAAACGTAACGCCAACCGAGCCCGCCGCCCCGCGGCGGTTTTTGTTTTCAGCCGCCTGTTACAGAGGAAAAGCACATGTACGAATCCTGGTCACTTGTATTCCGGTATATTTTTGTGGGACTTGGCGGGCTCATTTTGCTGCTCGTCATTTTGTGGTATCTGCGCGACGCGCGCCGCTATCATAAGGTGATCAAGTCCCTGCCGGACGCGGGAAGGATCGGCGAACTGCGCTGCGACGCGAACGGAAAACGCTATCCGCTGCCCCGGGAGGGCTATATCGGCCGCTCCTTCTCCTGCGATATCCGCGTGCGCGGGCAGGGGATCAAAAACCGCCATGTGGAATTTATCTACCGTCCCGGAAAGGGCCTTCTGATGCGTCCTGTGGGGAATAACGTATTCTCAATGGCCGGGCAGCAGCTGCGCGGCAGCGCGTACGCGTTGCACGGCACGCGTCTTGAGATCGGTAACCTGCCGTTCACGGTGCTGTTTTTTGAGGGCCTGGACGCGGAGGATCCGCGCGATCTCCGGGAGGATGAAGAGCGGTATCGCCGCTTTGAGGAAATGGACAGGGAAGAGGACTTTTCCGCCTTTGCGCCTCCGCCGCCCGTACGGTACGATCAGCCGGCTCCGGCAGCGTATCACACGCCGGCTTCCGGAGCGGAGATCCCGGAGGAATGGGGCGCGGCGCCGCGACAAAACGACGCGGGTTCGCCCTATCCGGTCATGCCGGAACAGGCTCCTTCTCCGCGGCAGCCGCAGGCAGATCGCTACGGCATTCCGGATGAGTGGGGGCAGCGCCCCGTCGCCGGGGCACAGTACCCGGTCTATCCCGTACAGAATCAGGGAGATGAATGATGAGAAACCGCGAACAGAGAAAACTGAAAACGCCCGTGATTTTGACGGCGCTGGTCTCCGTTTTCTTTTTCGCGGGCTTTTTTCTGCTGTATCTGATGAAGCAGCAGCCGGAAGCGCTTGTTTTCGCTTTCGCGGTACCGGCGGTCATCTGGCTGGGCATGCTGCTCATCCCGCGCTTCATCCACGCGGATCCGCCGCTGCTGATCCTCACCTATTTTCTGTGTTGTGTGGGGATCCTGACACTCTTTGATCTGAAGCCCGAATGGGGCATTCAGCAGTTTTACAGTTTTCTGATCGCCAATCTGGGCATGATCGCGGCGGAACTGGTGGTGGCTCATGTGCGCCGCTGGGCGTTTCCGTGCTTTCTGCTCATGGTGGTCTCGGTGGCGCTGCTGTCCGCTCCGGCGGTCTTTGGCCGCACCATCAACGGCGCGAAGGCCTGGCTGGCCGTTGGCTCCTTCAGTTTCCAGCCCAGTGAACCGGTCAAACTGTGCTTCCTGCTCATAATGGCCTTTGTCCTGTCCCGCAGAAAAGTGCTTTTGGCTGTCCTTTTTGGGGGCGGCTGTCTGCTGCTGCTCATGATGGAGAAGGATCTGGGCACCGCGCTGCTCTACTTCTTTACCGCCATGCTGCTCATTTATGCTTCCACCGGCTCGCTGCTGCTCATGTTGGGCGGCCTCACCGCCGGGGGCGGGGCGGCTTATATCGGTTATCGTCTGTTTTCACATGTGCAAGCCCGTGTATCCATTTGGCTGGATCCCTTTGCCGATCCGCAGGGGAAGGGCTATCAGCTGATCCACGGTCTGTTTGCCATCGTCAACGGCGGTCTGTGGGGGAAAGGCCTTGGGCAGGGCAATGCCGGCTATATCCCGTATGTGCAGAATGACTTTATCTTTGCCGCCATCGTCAATGAATTCGGCATCCTGTTTGGGTTACTGCTGCTGGCGGCCTATGTGCTGATCATCATCCGCGGGGCGATGATCGCGCGCCGCAGCGCCGATATGATGCACGCGCTCCTCGCCATCGGCTGCGTGGGCATGATCGCCCTGCAGTCCTTCGTCATCGTGGGCGGCATCGTCAAACTCATTCCCCTCACGGGCATCACCCTGCCCTTTATCAGTCAGGGCGGTTCCTCCATGGTCTCTTCCATGGCGGTCATCGGGCTGCTGCAGGGCGTGGCGGCGAGGAATGAGCAGATCCTGCGCGAGGATGAGACCATGGCCTACATCGGTCAGAGGGAGGCCGGGCAGTGAAAAATATCAGAAGAAATGTGCTGCGCCTGTGCCTGGCGTTGATCGTGCTTTTTGTCGGGCTGGGCCTCTACGCGGCTAGCAGCTTCCTCGGCAACTGGGATCGCTGGCTGACATCGGAATATAACGTGGGCAACCGCGCGGTGCGCGCTGATGTGACCGCGGGCGATATTCTGGACAGGAACGGCGTGGTGCTGGCCACCGTGGACGCTGCCGGTAACCGTGTGTATCAGGCGGATGAGACTGCCCGCCGCAGCGTGGTGCATGTGGTGGGCGATATGCAGAATAACGTGAACCACGGCGTGGAAAGCTTCATGAGCCGTTATCTGTACGGCTATGAATTTACGCTGGAGGAGCAGCTGGCCGCGCAGGAAGCCGGCAGCGCCAAGGGCGATAATGTATTCCTGACCATCGATGCCAATCTGTGCGCTTATATCGATCGTGTGTTTTCCGCCTCCGTGCCGGAAGCGACCGGCGCAGTGGTGGTACTGAATTACAGGACCGGTGAAACACTGGCGGATATGTCCTTCCCCAATTATGATCCGCTCAATGTGACAAGTCAGGTGAAAAACAGCCCACTCAAGCCCTTCTGGAACCGCGCTGTGCAGATGCAGAAGGCCTCCGGCTCCACATTCAAGATCATCACAGCCGCCGCGGCGCTGGATAACTATGCCGGTATGGACGCGATGAGTACGGTCTACACCTGTGACGGCCGGCTGAAGATCGGCGATCGTTATATCACGGATGCCGGAACGGACGGCGTGGGGGAGGGCAGCACCCTTGTCTCACATGGTTCCCTGTCGCTCCGGCGCGCGTTCGCCCTCAGCTGCAATAACACCTTTGCCTATATCGCCGGGCAGCTGGGAGATCGTCTGCTCAGGAAGGAAGCGGAGAAATTCGGCTTTAATGATAACTTCCTCTTCAGTGATATCGTGTGCGAAAATTCCGTTTATCCTGTCACCAACCGCACGGCGCTGGAGGTCGCGTGGACCGGCGCGGGGCAGAGCGCTCTGCTGACCACGCCCCTGCATATGTGCATGGTAGCCGCTTCTGTCGCGAATGACGGTGTGATGATGGAACCCAAACTGGTCAGGAATGTTGTTTCCCAGACCGGCATTCTGCGCAAGACCATGACAAGCAAGGTGTACCGTACGGTCATGGAGCCCGCGGTCGCGGCCATCCTGAAAAGTTATATGCGCGAGGTGGTCACGAACGGAACGGGAAGCAGGGCCGCTGTGAACGGCCATGTCATCTGCGGCAAGACCGGTTCCTCCGAACGCGATGATCAGACGGAGACTGATGCCTGGTTCGTCGGCTTCATCGATGAAGCAAACAGCCCCTACGCCGTGTGTGTGGTGGTGGAAAACGCGGGCGGAGGCGGCAGCGTATCCGCGCCCATCGCCCGGCAGATCTTCCAGTACCTGCTCAATCATTGATATGAATCAAAAAATGGATGGCGCCTCTGAAAAAGAGGGCCATCCATTTTGGTTTATTGTTCTGTATTTTATCGGGATCTTTGGCATTCCCGGAGGTTTACCAGCTGATCTGCTCCAGACTGCTGTTCTCCCTCAACTTTTTCTTCGCGTTCACCGCGTAACCCTTGTCGGCAAAGCGCAGCATCATCAGGTCGCTGGGGCTGTCGCCGAAGGCAATGGTCTCTGTGTCGCGCTCATCGATCCCGCGCTCCCGCATGCGTTCGTGGATCATGATCACCTTGTCCGCGCCCTTGCAGTTCTGAATGGGCACGTTGTGATCATCCAGCCTTGTGCAGATCAGTTCATCGGCCCCGATCATCGGCGCGATATAGCGCATATAATTCTCGGTGCTGGCGCTGACGATCCAGATGGCGTAGCCCTCTTTTTTCAGTTGGCGGATCTTTTCAAGCCCGCCCGGCAGCAGCAGTTTTTTCAGCACCGTTTCGGCGTATTCCCGGCAGAACTCCGCCTGTTCTTCCTTCGTCATGTCATTCAGGAAGGCCATCGCGGCTGCCTTGCTCTGCTTTTCATCTTTCAGCTTCAGCACATACAAAAGCCCGTAGACCGCGCCCTTGAACAGCTTCCGGCGGCTGATCTTCTGCCTGACGGAACGCGCGTGATTCATGAAGGAAATGATGCTGTCGCCCTCTGTCAGCGTGCCGTCAAAATCAAAAAAAGCGATCTTTGTCATGCTTTTGCCTGCCTCCGTACCGGTTGATATCCGAATGGATTATACCATAAAGCGGAGCGGCCGTCCATCCCGCGCGGAAAAAGCACGCGCTCCGGGGCATTCAGGGTGTTTTTCTGTTTGATTTTCCTTTCTCTTTGCCGGATATCTTGAAGAACATGATCGGTTATGCTATGATGAAGCCATGATCAGCAATTTTATGATATGAGTCCTGCACGCATTTGATCCGGAGGCGCGTTATGAAAAAATACTGGTTCCTTATCTTTATTCTGACAGCCCTGCTGATCCCCTGCTTTGCTTTCGCTGAAGCGGATGAGTGGGATCTGACGCTGCCTTCATCGCTCACTTCGATCGAGGAATCCGCCTTTGATGGGGATACCGGTCTGGATCGCGTTTATGTCAGCGATGGTGTCGAAAGTATCGGCCGCCGGGCTTTCGCGGATTCTTCTTTGCGCGATATCCGTTTGCCGGAATCACTCACCGAGATCTCGCCGGATCTTTTTATCAATGTTCCGCATGTGGAGGTCTATGGCACGTGGTATGATGACTTCTTTGCCGGGATGGACAATGTGGCCATGAGCGGCGCGATGCTGGAGTCCGGTGCGTCTGTGCCGATCGCCGGCGGACAGCAGGTCTGGCGCAGGATCGCGGCCGACATGGACGGGGAGTGGATCATATAGATCTGGCAATGCAGCAGCGCCGCGCTTTACAGCCTCGACGGTGAAAAAATCGATGATTTTATCCCGGTTTAGGGTATCTGCTACCTCGAATACACCTTTTCCGCGGGACAGGAAGCGCTGCTTTGTATCCGCAATGACACGGACACGCTGATTATTTCTGATGTGTATTTGGAAGCCCCTTTCAAATCGTACGATTATATCGGTCTGCTTGAAGCAGATCACAAGTTTGAATCGGCGCTGTTTGATATCGGGGAAACTGACGGGTCTTACCTGCTTGAAGAACTGGAACCGCATCAATACTACGCGCCTGCAGTCTATACTGTGTTTCAAGGCACCCGTGCCGATTATGACATCAGTATCACCGTCGATGATATCCTGATCAAGACATGGAACGGTACCTTCAAATCATCGTATGATGAGGAAAACTATTTCTGTCTGGAACCGGCGGATGTGATGAAGTACGGCGGCTTTGACGCGGGTGAACACACGGTCCGCGTGGAGGTGAATGGCAGAGTCACGGAATACACTTACAAGGTCGAAGGTACGCGCGGGATCCAGACCATCGGTCCGGAGGCCTCCTCCCTGTATCTTTTCCCGGATCAGCATATCCTCGCGGTCTTCACCGCGGAGGAAGCCGGTATGTATACCATCCGCTCCGAGATGCCGACCGATGTGCCGCTCTTCGCCCGGCTGACCGATGAAGACGGCAATGTCCTCGCCGGCAAGGAAGAGGCGGATGATGACTGTGATTTCGTTTTGAGCGCGAACCTCGCTGAAGGGCAGCGCGTTATCCTTGAAGCATGGCTGATCTCACAGGAGAATGAATCCAGACCCTTCTTCGGTGTCGTTCCGGTCGTCGTCGGCGAACCGTTTTACGGCGGGGTGGATCTCTTCGAGGATGCCCGGTGTATGGCGCTTGTGATCGGGCAGACCTATCAGAATGCGCCCAAAACGATCAGCAGGCTGCCGGGCTGCGAACTGGATGCCCTGACCATGGTGTACGTATTGAAGAATCTGGCGGGAACCCCCTACACGGTCACGATGAAGCTGGATCTGACCGCCGCGGAGATCCTTGCCGCCATCCCGGAGACCTTTGCCGGCGCGACGGAAAAAGACGTGATCCTGTTCTATTATTCCGGCCATGGCTCGCCGAATAACGGCGCGCTCGTTGGTGTTGACCTGGAACATGTATTTCCCGAAGCGCTCAGACAGGCGCTTGACGCGATTCCCGCCACCAAGATCGTTCTGTTGGATTCCTGCTTCAGCGGCAATTTCATCGGCCGCGGGGAGCCTGGCTCGGTCGAAAAGGCCGCGCTTGGCCGCTTCGTGTCTGCCTTCTCGGGAACGGGCAGCGGCACAGGCGCGTATTATGTGCTGACGGCATCCAGTATGTATGAGACCTCGGTCGGCTATCAGTTCGACTGCAGTCTGTTCACAGATAAACTGGTCGAAGGCATGGGATACGATTCCTCTACTGATATGATGCGGACGGGGGATCATCCGGCTGATACGAATCAGGACGGCATGTATACCCTGAATGAACTGTATGTCTACTGCCGTGACAAGATCAATGCAAAAGAACTGGGGCAGACGGTCTGTCCCTGGCCGTATAATTGCGATCAGGTCCTTTTCATCGATCAGGTGCCGGAGGATTGACCGGGCATTCGGCCGATGCGTAACTGAATCAAGTAAAAAGGGCATGCGGGAGACTGCTTTACGCTTCCCGCGTGCCCTTTTTCTGTCGATCATGAAGAAGGCGGCAAAAAAACGGCATGGCGCGCATTATCGCGTACCATGCCGTTTGTTTTTTTATTGATCAATATCAGGAAAGCCGAACAGCCTGATCGTTCCGGATCATTCCACGGTAACGCTCTTGGCCAGGTTGCGGGGCTTGTCCACATCCAGACCCTTCGCGACAGAGACGTAATAGCCCATCAGCTGCAGGGGAATGACTGCCAGGCTGCCGACAAAGTGCTCATCCACCTTGGGAATGTACATATTGAAGTCCACCTGGTCCTCGATGGCGTAGTGACCATAGGTGGTCAGGCTCATCAGGTAGGCGCCGCGGCTCTTGCATTCCACCATGTTGCTCACGGTCTTTTCATACAGGCTGCTCTGGGTCAGCACACCGATGACCAGCGTGCCGTCCTCGATCAGGGAGATGGTGCCGTGCTTCAGCTCGCCGGCTGCATAGGCCTCGGAGTGGATGTAGCTGATCTCCTTCATCTTCAGGCTGCCCTCCAGGCAGATGGCATAATCGATGCCGCGGCCGATGAAGAAGATATCATGCACGGAGGCAAACTTGGAAGCCAGCCACTGCAGACGTTCCTTGTCCTCCAGAATGCGGCTGATCTTGGCCGGGATGGTGAGCAGTTCTTCGATGTAGGTCTTGTACTGATTCTCATCCATGCAGCCCTTCACATAGCCAAACTGCACGGCAAGGCAGTATCCGGCTGCCAGCTGGCAGCTGTAAGCCTTGGTGGTGGCCACGGCGATCTCGGGACCGGCAAGGGTGTAGAACACATTATCGGCTTCACGCGCGATGGAACTGCCCACCACGTTGATGATGCCCATGGTCTTGATGCCCTTTTCCTTGGCCAGACGCAGGGCGGCCAGGGTATCGGCGGTCTCGCCGCTCTGGCTGATCACGACCACCAGATCATTGGGGCGCAGGATGGGATCACGGTAGCGGAACTCGCTCGCCAGCTCGCAGCGGACGGGGATACCGGCCAGGCTTTCCATCACATACTGCACGGCCATGCCCACGTGCCACGCGCTGCCGCAGGCCACGATGTGGATCTGATCGATCTTGCGGATCTCTTCTTCAGAGAGACCCACGTTGGTCAGGTCGATCCTGCCGTCATGGATGACACTGTTCAGGGTATCGCCCACAGCCTTGGGCTGCTCGTGGATCTCCTTCATCATGAAATGCTCATAGCCGCCCTTTTCGGCTGCCTCGGCATCCCACTTGATCTCCACGGGGTCGATCTGGATCTGATCGCCGTCCAGGTTGTAGAAGGTCACTTCACCGGCTTTCACGCAGGCCATCTGCAGGTTGCCGATGTAGTACACCGTACGGGTGTGCTTCAGAATGGCGGGCACGTCGCTGGCAATGAAGCTTTCGTTCTCGCCCAGACCGATGATCATGGGGCTGTCCTTGCGGCAGGCCCAGATCTCACCGGGACGGTCGCGGAACATGACTTCCAGCGCGTAGCTGCCGCGGATGCGCACCATGGCGCGGTTCAGCGCGTCCACAGGACCGATCTGGTATTTGTTGAGGTAGTAGTCGATCAGCTTGATGGCCACTTCGGTATCG
>CALCTW010000137.1 GCA_937907055.1 uncultured Clostridia bacterium
TTCCGGGACTCCGGCAGGCAAAAGAATCGTATAAACCATGCCGGATGATAGAAAAATATATCGTTACCGGAGAATAAATTTAAAAAGAACTTGTATATTTTTGTCAAAACGGATAACATGGGTGAGTATGATATTTAGTTTTCAGGAGGTATATTTTCATGACAACAGCGCAAAATGAAGGGGCTTTGGATAGTTTCTTCAAGTTAAAGGAGAACGGCACAACAGTCCGTACGGAAATCATAGCAGGACTGACAACGTTTGTGGCGCTAGCTTACATTATTTTTGTAAATCCGGCCATTCTGGCTGATGCGGGAATTCCGAAGGAAGCGGCAATTGCGGCAACAATTTGGTCAACGGCACTTACGACGATGCTTATGGGGGCATATGCTAATTTTCCGGTAGCTTTAGCTCCGGGAATGGGATTGAATGCATTTTTTACATACACTGTATGTGGTGCAATGGGCTGTTCATGGCAGCTGGCTCTTACAGCAGTTTTTGTTGAAGGTATCATCTTCATCCTCCTCTCATTCACTAACTTCAGAGAGGCTCTTGTAAATGATATCCCTCAGAACCTTAAGTCAGCTATCTCAGTTGGTATCGGTCTCTTTATCGCTATCATCGGACTGAAGAACTCAGCTGCTGTTACAGTTTCAACAGAGGGCGGAATCGCACTCGGAAACCTTTCAGACGCTGCTGTTGCTCTCTCCCTCATCGGCGTGCTCATCATCGCATACATGGCACACAAGGGATTCAAGGGCGCTATCTTCTTCGGAATCCTCATCACATGGGTTCTCGGAATGATTGCACAGGCTATCGGCTGGTACCATGTAGACCCTGCTGCAGGCGTATTCAGCGTATATCCATCATTCACAATGTCAGGAGTTAAGCTCGACTACCTCTTCTCATTCGACTTTGTATGGATTGGCCAGCACCTCCTCGAGTTTGCTGTAATCGTTTTCTCATTCTTATATGTAGATATCTTCGATACAGTAGGAACTCTCATCGGTGTTGCTACTAAGGCAGACCTCCTCGACGAGGACGGCAAGCCCTCCATCGTGGAATACTACGAGCTCACCAAGGAAATGGCCTATCAGACCAACGAAGACGGTTCTCTGGCTTATCGTCACGGCGTCATCCTGAACTATATGTTCAATATGGATGACCTCGATAAGAATCTGCAGAACAACCTGATCATCCATGTGGTCCGCAAGAAGATCGAACACGTGAATGAAGCGGGTGAGGTCGTCAAGCCCGAGACGGAGAACGGCTTCAAGTTCGAGACCCTGGTACTGGATATGGTGCATCAGATGGACAACTGCCTGGCCTATGAAGTGGTCCGTGAGAAGGAATTCGCGCCCATCAAGAACAAGACGGGCGTGGACTCTGTGGATACCGCCCGTGAGCTGCTGAAGCTGAACGGCGTGGAACTGTGATCCTGTACTCATTCTGAATCATACATTTTAAAAGGGATATCTGCCTGTGAAGGCAGATATCCCTTTGTTTTTTGTGTTTATGTACTCATGCGGCTTTGTCAGTCTTTGCTGTAAAAGATCCGTCCGTCATCCAGCCGCAGACAGGCCAGACGGCCATGCGGATAAGCGCAGCTGCAGTCGATCCCGATACGATTCTTTCCGTGATAGACCTGCATAGGGGAAACATCCAGATAGTGATGCGTGGGCGTATGCCCGAACACCACGGTCTTGCCCTCCGGCATCGGTTCTTCATCGGTCAGCCGGTGCCATACTGTGTAGTAATCCGGCGGCACATCTCCGTAGCGGTCAAACGCGTTTCCCTGATTTTCGAGGGGAGCCCCATGCACCAGCAGCCAGTCCTTTCCGCCGCAGTTTACCTCGATATTGAGCGGCAGCGAACGCAGCCAGGAGATCAGTTCTGCTCTCATCCTTTTCGGACAATGCTTCCATTTGTTCCATGTCACATCGCCGCCGTTGCGCACGCGCCAGTGATCGCCTCTCGCGGTGTCCAGTGGGTCATCGATCACGCTCAGCATCATGTATTCATGGTTTCCCAGAAGCATTGTCATGTTCCGGGCTTTCGCGATCTTCCGCAGCAGCCGGATACCGTCCGGATTGCGGTCGATCACATCCCCAAGGATGTACAGATGATCCTCCGCCTTCAGTTTTATCTGTTTAAGGATGGACGCGAAGCGGTCTCCGCGTCCGTGAATGTCAGAAACAACGTAGATCATACGCCGGTCTTGTCCTGATCAGGGGAGAACCGGCGATAGCCTGTCGCGAAGTCCACAAGATTTTTGAGCGGCTCACCGGCGGTGTAGCGGCGCAGGTTTTCCGCAGCAATCCGAATGATCCGCTCGTGTGTTTCCTGCAGATGATAGTTGCCGGAAATGTGCGGCGTGATCAGGATATTCCTTGCCTTCCACAGCGGATGCTCCGGGGGCAGCGGCTCGGGGTCGGTAACATCCACGGCCGCGCCGGCCAGATGACCGCTGTTCAGCGCGTCCGCGAGCGCCATGCTGTCCACCGCGCTTCCGCGGCCGACATTCAGGAAGAAGGCGCCGGGCTTCATGGCGGTGAAGGCAGCCTGATCAAACACGCGCAGGGTCTCTGCCGTTCCAGGAAGGCAGGCGGCCACAATGTCTGCCTTCGGCAATTGCTCCATCAGGCTGTCCATCTGATAAAGACCGGCAAGCGTATCGGGTTTTTCCGCCGCGTGACGGCGAATGCCGGTCACGGTGCTGCCAAGGGCGTGCATCTGCATGGCGAACTCGCTTCCGATATCACCAAGCCCAACCACCAGGGTGTTCGATCCCCAGATCGATGTGACCTGTCCGTGATCAGACCACTGCTGCTTCTGCTGCTCCTCATGATATAAATGGATCTTTTTCATCAGAAAGAGGAGGGAGGCCAGCATATGCTCGGCAATGGCCAGGCCGTAAGCGCCGGTCGCGTTTGTCAGCTGCGCGCCCTCCGGCAATACGCCCGGAGCGGTGTAGCCGTCCGTGCCCGCGCTGTTGAGCTGCACCCACTTCAGCTGCCGGTGTCCGCGCAGGCGGGCAGGGGGAAGGTTGCCGATCACGATCTCGGTCTTCGCGATCATTTCCTCTGTTACCTGAGCGGCAGGGCAGAAGGTGAACTCAGCATCCGGCGCGGCTGCCTGCAGCAGCTCCTGATGCCGCGGAAATGTGGGCATTACAACCAGTACATTCATTTCTGTTCCTCCGGTTCGGTCAGATTATTGCATGTGAACATTGAGGTGAGGATAGGTCATAACCACGTTGTTCTTCTTGAAGGCGTCATAGATCGCTTCTGTCAGGCCGTTGTATACCGGCCAGTAGTCTTCTGTCTTGACCCATACACGCAGACTGTACGAGATCGCGTGATCACCGTATCCGGTCAATATGATCATCGGTGCCGGGTCAGAAACGACCTGCTGAAAACGCGCGGCCGCGCTCAACGCGGCATTGCGCACCTCTTCAGGGCTGTTGTCATAGGAGGCGGAAAGCGCGATCTCCACACGACGCTTTCCGTTCACCGTGAAATTGACCAGTTTTGTGCTGTGCAGCTGGCTGTTGGGCACGTAAATGATCTTTCCGTCATAGGACATCAGTGTCGTATGAAGGATCCCGATCTCCTTTACAGTACCTTCTACCTCATTATCGGTCGCAATATAGTCTTCCAGTTTGAACAACCTGTTCGTCAGGATGATGATGCCGCCGGCCAGATTGGTCAGCACGCCCTGAACGGCCAGCGAAATAGCAAGACCTACGACTGAGAAAAGCGCAAGAAATGAGGTGACCGGTATGCCTATGATCCCGGCTGAAACCATGATCGACAGGAAGTAAAGAAGGAACTTGATAAAAGCCTTCAGAATCGTATGAAGGGATGGATCGATCTGTGAGATGTGGGAGAGGGCCTTGCTCACCAGCTTCATGATGAAATGAATCGCCAGAAAACAAAGCAGCAAAACACAGATACCCCATAGAATATGATCCACACCAAGGCTTACAAGGGTATTGAAGACGTTGCTGACATCCATCACATATACCTTCTTTATATGAGAATGCTATCATTATATCATAACCGCTCATCTGTGGCAAGGCAACATCTGGTAAGCATGTAAAACAATCACACGGAAGTATAAAAATCGGGATGCCGCGCGGGTGGGTAAGTTCGTTTTTTGAAGCTCCTAAAATGAAAAGATGAATATATGTCACATTTTTGTGCATTTTACCGCTTGACAATTATGCAGGTTTTCTGTACAATATGCAATGTCGAAATCCTTTATTTACGGAGGTAATCATTGTGAAATCTACCGGGGTTGTAAGGAAATTGGACGATCTGGGAAGAATCGTGATCCCGATCGAGTTGCGTCGCACGATGGACATCGGCCTGCGCGACACCCTTGAGATTTTTACTGAAGACGATAAAATCGTTCTTAAGAAGTATCATCCTTCCTGCATTTTCTGCAATGATGCTCGTGAGGTGATCAGCTACAAGGGTAAGCTCGTGTGCAAGAAGTGCCTCGAAGAGATGAGAAAAACCGATTTCTGATAAAAAGCGTGCTGCGGCACGCTTTTTGTATAATGATTGTGAATATACAATTATTTATGCATGATGTTGAAAAATCCATATCCGTAGATTCTGAAAGCTCTGCCGGAAGCAGAGTTTTTTGTTTGCGGCAGAAAACCGGTTTTTCCTATCAGATATTTTCATCTGTTATCAGCCGTATATGATGCCCGGGACAGGAACCGAACAGGGCCGTCCATGCAGGCGCGTCCTCGTCGTGCTGTCGGAAGCGCGGGCAAAAATGAGAATTTTGCAAGTCGCGTTTTGCGGTTATGCATTTTCTCCTCTAAAATGCAGTGAAACATGCTGATAAACAGCATTGCTGCTGTTCCTGGTTTAAATTGCGTGATCCGGTGTTTTCTTATTTTCCGTGTTCGGATCATGGAATGCTGAAAAAGCCAATATTCGCATGATCAGCAGACTGATAACCTTCTCATTTATTGCGCTTGTACTTGGCGTGCTTGAAAGCACATCTGTATTTCGATGAACAATATATCGAATATCATAATTCGAAGCCGCGGCTGTAAGCAATGCTTTTTCCGTATACGGGTATACAAAAACTCCCCGATTGTAAACCGGGGAGTCAGATGAGTGTTATTCGGAGATCGTTTCTTCTTTTGCTTCGTTCTCCTCTGTCTTCACGGTCTCTTCGGCCGCAAAGGGAGGATTGTTCAGAATATCCATGAATTCTTCACCGGTCATCGTTTCCTTTTCAAGCAGGGCCATGGCCAGCTGATTCAGCTTGTACATATCATTGGAGAGCAGCGTTTTGGCCTGTTCATAGGCGTCAGACAGTAGCTTTTTCACTTCCTGATCGATCTGGGCGGCGGTATCGGCAGAGCAGGTGAGATGCCCGTCATTACCCAGATACTCGCTCGTGTGGGATTCCAGCGTCATCATTCCGAAATGATCGCTCATACCGTAACGGGTGATCATCGCCTTGGCCAGATCGGTCGCGCGTTCAATATCATTCGCGGCGCCGGTCGTGCAGGTGCCGCAGGCCAGTTCTTCAGCGGCGCGTCCGGCACAGAACACGACCAGCTTTTCAAGCAGATCCTTCTTGCTGTGCAGGAAGCGCTCTTCTTCGTCTGTCTGCATCGTGTAGCCCAGCGCACCGTTGGCATGGGGGATGATGGTGATCTTGGCGACAGGCGCCGTATTGTTCTGACGGGCCGCGGCCAGCGCGTGGCCGATCTCATGGAAGGAAACGATGCGCTTTTCTTCTTCCTGGATCACCATGCTCTTGCGTTCCACACCGGCGACCACCGTGTCGATCGCGGCTTCCAAATCCTGCTGCGTCACCTTTTCACGGCCCAGACGGACCGCGCGCAGCGCGCTTTCGTTGATGATGTTCGCCAGATCGGCACCGGAGGCACCGGGCGTGTTCTTGGCAACGGATCGCAGGTCAACACTTGTATCCATGCGCACGCCCTTGGCATGCACCTTGAGCACCGCCTCGCGGCCGTTCAGATCCGGCAGCTCCACGACAACGCGGCGGTCAAAGCGGCCGGGACGCAGGAGCGCCTGATCCAGGATCTCGGGACGGTTGGTAGCGCCCAGCACGATGATCCCCTTGCTGGGGTCAAAGCCGTCCATTTCAGCCAGCAGCTGGTTCAGGCTCTGCTCGCGTTCATCATTGCCGGAGAAGCCGCTGGTATCGCGCTTTTTACCGATCGCGTCGATCTCATCGATGAAGATGATGCAGGGGGCTTTTTCATTCGCCTGCTTGAACAGGTCACGCACACGGGCAGCGCCCGCGCCGACGAACATTTCCACAAACGCGGAACCGGAAACGAAGAAGAAGGGGACACCGGCCTCACCGGCAACCGCCTGCGCCAGCAGGGTCTTACCGGTACCCGGAGGTCCTACAAGCAGGGCGCCCTTGGGCAGCTTGGCGCCGATGGCCTTGTATTTCTGAGGCTGATGCAGGAAGTCGACCAGCTCCACCAGCTGTTCCTTGGCTTCGTCCTGACCGGCGACATCATCAAACTTCTTGCTGCCGTCGCCCAGGGTAAACATTTTCGCGTTGGATTTGCCAAATCCGAACCCGCCGCCGATACCGTCACCCTTGCGCATTCCGCGGAAGATGGCGATGAACATGATGATCATCAGGATAAGCGGCAGACCCAGTGAGAAGAAGTAATACACATAGGTCATCAGGTTGCTTTCCTGGACCGCGGCGAAATCCACATTATACTGATGCAGCTTTTCCACCAGGTACTGATCCGCCAGCCGCAGCGTCCTATAGGTGGGCGTACGGTTCAGGGACCAAAGCCCGGTTGTGCCGTTTGTGTTGTTATTGTTATTGGTGTCGGACTTCAGCGTATAGATGATCGTTTCGGAGGTGATCTGCGCTTTATCGATCTCACCGTTTTCCATATGCTTCAGGAAGGCCTCATAGGTGGTCTCATTCTGGTTGGAGGAGGAAAACAGGCCCGATGAGCTCATCATAAAGAGGATCACAGCCATTGCGATCAATATGATAAAAACAGGACTTTTGAAAAAACTGTTCTTTTTCATGGATGGCTCCTTTCGTAGTATGTCCTAATAATATGCTTATTTGCTGTTTCTGTCAATGCGCAACTATGGCAAAAATGCGTTATTAAAATAGGTATTTACAATCCGCGCCTTCTGCGAACACGGGGAAAGCATCTCTTGCCATCAAACCGCGTATGCGCTATAATGATCACGGAAATCAACCGATACGGGAGGATAAAACAATGTCTGAAAACAATAACTTTGAAGATCAGGATATCATTGAACTGGAAAATGAAGACGGTGAAATTGTTCGTCTGATGGTCGAGCGTTATTTCTATTATAACGGCGATGAGTATGTCCTGCTCTGCGATACGCAGAACGGTGTAAACGCCGAGGCGGATCGTTACATCATGAAGGTCGTTCCCATGGAGGATGAAGACGGCGAGGAAATGGAAGAGTTCGTTCCCGTCGATGACGAGCTGACCGAGCAGCTGATCGAAGTGATCAGCAACACCTATAACGAAGAATAATGAATGACACGCTGCGCCTGAAGATCGAGCAGCTGCCGGATTCGCCCGGCTGCTATCTGATGAAGGAGAACGGGCATATCATCTATGTCGGAAAGGCTGTGAACCTTAAAAACCGGGTTCGCAGTTATTTTCGCGCCGCTTATCATACGCCCAAGGTCGCGGCCATGATCAGCCACATTACGGATTTTGATATCCTGCTGTGCCGTACCAATCTTGAAGCGCTCATTCTGGAATGCAACCTCATCAAACTGCATAAGCCCTATTACAATATCCTTCTGAAGGATGATAAGCACTATCCCTACATCCGAATCGATATGAACGCCGCCTTCCCGGCGGTGCAGCTGGCGCGCCGCGTGGAAAAGGACGGCGCGCGGTACTTCGGTCCCTATATCGGCGCGAATGCCGTCAAGGATGTGCTGGAAACACTCAAAAAGCTGTTTCCGCTGCGCGGGTGCAAGCAGCCGGATATCACACCGGACGCCAAACATCGCCCCTGTCTTAATTACGAGATCGGCCGATGCATGGCGCCCTGCGCCGGCAAATGCTCTCCGGAGGCTTACCGCCGTATGGTGGAGAACGTCTGTTCTTTTCTTTCCGGCCGTGAAAATGATATTGTAAAGGGCCTGGAAGCGCAGATGCGGCAGGCGGCTCTGGAAATGCGCTATGAGCAGGCCGCCCAGCTGCGGGATAAGATCCGCGATATTCAGGGCCTGATGCAGCAGCAGCAGGCGATCCGCCTCAACGCCAAGGATCAGGATATCTTCGCGCTCTGCCAGGACGGTATGGACGCGATGGCGCAGATCCTGCATGTGCGGAACGGCAAGATGGTGGGCGGCGACAGCTATCCCTTGCCGGGCGAGGGCAGCGAGGACCGCGATGAGGTGCTGTTTGAATTCATGATGCGCTATTACGATGAATTTCCGCCGCCGGGCGAGGTCATCGTCAGCAGCTGCGCGGAGGAGATCCGCGAGGATCTGCAGGAATGGCTCAGCGAAAAACGCGAAAAGAGCCGCTGTGTCCTCACGGTGCCCGTCCGCGGTGAAAAACGCGCGCTGGTCATGATGGCGGAAAAGAACGCCAATGACCAGCTGAAAAAGCGCAACGCCGATCATCGTATTCAGGAGGAGCGCACGACAGGCGCCTGCCGCGAATTGATGGAGAAGCTTCAGTTGAAGGAATATCCGAGAAGGATCGAGGGCTTCGATATCAGTAACACGATGGGCGAACTGTCCGTGGCCAGTATGGTCGTCTTCATCGACGGTGAACGGGCAAGCAGGGAATACCGAAAATACCGCATCAAAACGGTCGAGGGCCCCAACGATTTCGCCTCCATGGCAGAAGTGATCGACCGCCGCCTGAAGCGGGTCGTCCATGAGGATGAAAAGCAGCGCTGGGTGAAGCCGGATCTGATCCTCGTTGACGGCGGCCCGGAGCAGCTTGCGTTCGCGCAGCGTTCCATGAAGGCCCTGGGGCTGGACATCCAGATGATCGGCCTCGCGAAGCGGCTGGAGGAAGTCTGGCTGCCGGATGCCGATACCCCTGTCATGCTGGATAAGAACAGCGCCGCGCTGCATCTTTTACAGGCGGTCCGCGATGAAAGCCACCGCTTTGCCATCACCGAGCATCGCGCGCTGCGTACAAAAAAACAGAATCACAGCTCGCTTTAGGACATCCCGTCCATCGGCCCTGCCAAACGCCGCAGCCTGCTGCAGTATTTCAAGACGATCCGCGCGATCCGCGAGGCTTCCGTGGAAGAACTGACACGCGCGCCGGGCATCAGCATGAAAAACGCGGCGCAGGTCTACGCCTGGGCGCATCCGGGAGCGGAAGATCCGCTTCCGCGGGAAGAAGAGACAGATTAAACCGCATATCATGGATCCATCAACCGCATATCAAAAAACACGCGCTCCCGTTACGGTAACGCGTGTTTTTTTATGATCAGTATCTCAGGTGGAGGATTTATCCTTCTTGTAGTATTTCTGATCGTACTTGTAATAGTAGCTCTTGTTGTAGTACTTCTTGCTGGCCACACTGTCAAAGGAGACCTGATTCAGCACAGCGCCCAGCACTTCGCAGCCGGTGCTTTCGATCTGCTGACGCGCGGCGACCAGATCCTTGCGGTCCACCGTGTTGTAGTTGACCGCGATGATCGTTCCGTCACAGGACTTGGCGATCTCGGCAGCGTCGATGATCAGACCGACGGGCGGCGCGTCCACGATGACATAGTCAGCCGCTTCAGCCAGCTGATCCAGCATGGCGGGAAGACGGGGCGTGGAGAGCAGCGCCAGGGAGTTGCTTACCAGATGACCGGCAGGAACGAAATAAGCACCGGCAAAGTTGGTCTCGTATACGATGTCATTCAGCGAAGCAAGACCGGCCAGATAATTGGTGATACCCTGCATATTCTCCGGGCCCTTCACGCCGTAGCGGCTGTTCAGCTGGCTGCGGCGAAGGTCGCAGTCTACCAGTACCACGGAGTGGCCAAGATGCGCCAGGGTGCGCATCACGTTCATGGAAAGTGTGGACTTGCCTTCATGCGCCTGGCAGGAGGTAAACATGATCTTGCGCTTGCTTTCGCCCAGAAAGGTCAGGTTGGTGCAGAGGGTATTGAAGGCTTCCTGACACGCGTAATCAAGCGGCTTAAAGTGGGTGAATTCAATCTTGCTCATCTTCACTTCGCCCCTTTCTTGTTGACTGACAGCTTACTGGAATGCTTCTTTTTCTTGCCGGACTGGCTGCCCTGCATCACGGGGATGATGGCCAGCGTGGCGAGGCCGGCGTAACGGCGGATGTCATCGCTCGTCTTGATCTTCACATCCAGAATGAACTGCAGGGTGATGATCAGCACGGCGAGCAGCGCGCCCACAAAGGTGCCGATGACGGCGTTCATGGTCTTGTTGGGGGAGACAGGCGTGCGAGGGGGTTCCGCATCGGAAGCGCTGTGCGGTCTCGCGGTGCCCATGATATCCTTGATCGCGTTGATCACAACATCCTTATATTCGTTTGCCACGTTCGCGGCGGTCTGCGGATCACCGGATGTGGCTGTGATATACAGGAAACGGGTGCTGGAGGGGTTGGACACGGAAACCATATTGGACAGAGCGCTGGTGGTCAGCTTGAGGTTGTACTTGTCCTCCAGGTTGCGGGCCACTTCTTCGCGTACTTCGCGGATATCAAAGATGCGCATATAGTCGCTGGCCAGAGAAGTACCCATCTGAAGAGAACTCAGGGAGATGATGGAATCCTCGTCGCTGGAAAGCACGTACAGCTTGCTGGTAGCGCTGTACTGCGGCTTTGCAATGAAGAAACTGTAGACCATCATCAGTGCCAGGCCGGCGACCGCCATCGCGACGATGAGCCATTTCTTATCAAACAGTCGGTACAGCAGCTCCAGAATATTGATGGAATCTCCGTCTTCCTCCTGTACGCCCTGCGGCACGCGGGAGATGGTGTTTCTTGATTTTTTGTTGGTATCAGAAGCCATTGATAGATCCTCCGGTCAGTCATAATCGGATGTGCATAAAAACACACGGTATCATTCTATATGAAATGAAGGGAAAATGCAACGCATTTACAGAAAATACAAAGAAAAATACCGGATTCCATATAATTGAGGCGTATTTTTACATTGCCGGTCCCGCTTGACAAAAAGCGCCGCTTCCGATCATTGTATGAATTGTTCTTTTTTCTTCTTTATGATATACTGGAATAAGAATGCTCACCGGAGGTAGTTATGGCAGACCGCATGCTTTTTCCGCCCACAACCATGGACGATATACAGGCCCGCGGATGGGAAGCGCCTGATTTTGTTTATGTCATCGGGGATGCCTATGTGGATCATCCCTCCTTTGGTTCTGCCGTCATTTACCGCACGCTGGAGGCCGCGGGCTACCGTGTTGCCGTCCTCGCGCAGCCGGACTGGCATCAGTTAAAGGATTTTAAGCGTTTCGGCCGTCCCAATTTCGGCTTTCTTGTCTCTTCCGGTGTAATCGACAGCATGGTTAATCATTACACCGCGGCCAAGCGCAAGCGTCATGATGATGTCTACACCCCCGGCGGTAAGGAGGCCAAGCGTCCGGACCGCGCCGTCATCGTCTATTGCAAACTGATCCGCGAAGCCTATGGCGATATTCCCATCGCGGTCGGCGGTGTGGAGGGTTCTCTCCGGCGTTTCGCGCATTATGATTACTGGGAGGATAAGGTCCGTCCCGCCATCCTGCATGACTGCGGCGCGGATCTGCTCATGTTCGGCATGGGCGAACGCAGCATTCTCCGCACCGCGGAATGGATGAGCCGCGGCGCGCCGGTGTGGGAACTGAATAAGATGCGCGGCGTGTGCTACATGTCCGATCATCTTCCGCGCGGATGCGTCGAGATCCCTTCCTATGAAGAATGCCTGGCCAGCAAAAAGAAATACGGCGAGGCGTTCCTTGTCCAGTATAATGAGCAGGATCCCGTGCGCGGGCATATGATCGCGCAGAAGCACGGTGAGCGATATATGATCCAGTCCCTGCCGGATATGCCGCTGTCCCGTGAGGAACTGGACGAATCCTACGAATTACCCTATCAGCGCACCTGGCATCCGGATTATGACGCGCTCGGCGGCGTTCCGGCCATTGAAGAGGTGCAGTTCTCCATCGCGCACACGCGCGGCTGCTTCGGTTCCTGCGCCTTCTGCGCCATCACCTTCCATCAGGGGCGCATGGTCACCACGCGCAGCCATGAATCCGTCATCGAAGAGGCAAAAAAGATCACCGAAATGCCCAATTTCAAGGGCTATATCCACGATATCGGCGGGCCGACCGCCAATTTCCGTCATTCCTCCTGTGATAAACAATGGAAGAGCGGTACATGTGTGGGAAGGCAATGTCTGTTCCCCAAGCCCTGTCCCAATCTGAAGGTGGATCATACGGATTTCATCCAGCTTCTGCGTGAGGTGCGTTCTCTGCCGAAGGTGAAGAAGGTCTTTGTCCGTTCGGGCCTTCGCTATGACTACATCATGGCCGATAAGTCCGACGCCTTCCTGAAGGAACTGTGCGAGCATCATATCAGCGGTCAGCTAAAGGTAGCGCCGGAGCATGTCAGCCCCAAGGTGCTGGCGGTCATGGGCAAGCCCGGACGGGATGTGTATGACGCCTTCTGCGAAAAATACCGCCGCATCAACGAAAAACTGGGCAAAAAGCAATATCTTGTCCCGTATCTCATCTCCAGCCATCCGGGCAGCGATCTGGAGGCCGCCATCGTGCTCGCGGAATACCTCAGGGATATCAATCATCAGCCCGAACAGGTGCAGGATTTCTATCCCACCCCCGGCACACTGGCCACCTGCATGTTCTATACCGGCTTTGATCCCCGCAACGGCAAACCGGTCTTCGTCGCCAAAACACCGAAAGAAAAAGCCATGCAGCGCGCGCTGCTGCAGTTCAGGAAGCCGCAGAATTTCCCGCTTGTCCGGGAAGCGCTGCGCGAGGCCGGGCGTGAGGATCTGATCGGCACCGACCGGCATTGTCTGGTTCCGCCGGAAGGCATCATGACACCGCATGATTACGCGGAGCGCCGCCGCAGAGCGCAGATGGCGGAACGCGGAGCGGAAACGGGAGATCATCGCCGCGGGAAAAACGCGCCCGCCGCCGGGAAAAGCAACACTGCCGCGCGCAACGGCGCTGCCGAAGGGAAAAACAGGCCTGCCCGTTCCGGCACCGCGTACGGCAAAGGCAATGAGACCGCGCAGCGCGGCCGCGGGGGAAAGCCTTCCGCCTCCGCGCGTGAACGGAATACCGTTCGCCGCGGCTCCGCTACACCAAACCGCGGGAGCGGAAAAAGATCATAATCCGGGCATTCAGCGCTGTCGGAATGACATGAAAAACACTCGAAAGGAATGAAAGCCATGGAAGTCAGCGAAGCTTTGCAAAAGCGCCGCAGTGTGCGCAAGTACAAGGATCAGCCTGTTTCGGAGGCGGATATCGATTATCTGCTCCACGCCGCCATGTCCGGCCCCTCCGCCTGTAATAAAAAGCCGTGGATGTTCTATGTGATCACGGAAGCGGAGACGGTCATGAAGCTCAGAAAGGCCTCTCGTTTTTCCAATATCCAGGCACCGGCCGCCATCGTTGTCTGCGGTGATCTGAAGCATGCCCTGCCTTTGCAGTTGGAGGCCTACTGGATCCAGGATTGCAGCGCGGCTACAGAAAATATCCTGCTCGCCGCGGTCGACCGCGGTCTGGGCACTGTGTGGTGCGGCATCCATCCGCAGAAGCGCGCGGAAAAGAATGTTTCGGAGATCCTTTCTCTGCCGAAGCATCTGATCCCGCTCAATATCATCTGGTTCGGCGTTCCGGATGAGGAGCCCGCGCCGGGTGATCAGTATGATGAAAAACGGGTACAGAGGATCTGAAAGAAAAGTTTCATCCGAAAAGCAGATAAAAAAGGCAAAAGCGCGCGTGCTTGCGTGAATCCGCGCGTTTTCGTATAATGTACCGCGCCGAGAGGCACGGAATAAAAGAAATGAGGAAATAAACCATGAGCAATGTGAATAAAAAGGTCAAAGTTCATTACACCGGCACCTTCAATAACGGAGAAAAGTTCGATTCTTCCTATGACCGCGGAGAACCGCTCGCTTTTGTCTGCGGCGCCGGTCAGATGATCAAGGGCTTTGATGAAGCCGTCAAGGAAATGACGGTCGGTCAGTGTGTGGATATCCACCTGATGCCCGAAGAAGCCTACGGTATGCCGAATCCGGATCTGGTCATCACCGGCGAGATCGCCCAGCTGCCCGGCGCGGAGACGCTGAAGGTGGGGGACCGCGTGGCGCTGTCCGATCCCATGGGCCGTCCCATCCCCGTGACAGTCACCGTGATCGAAGACGGCAAGATCACCTTTGACGCCAATCACGAGATGGCCGGCAAGGAATTGAATTTCCGCATCGAACTGGTCGAGGTCGAATAAATGAAAGCACCTAGTCAGGTGATCTGTCAGCCCTTTTCCTGTGAACGGGACGGGCTGACGATCCGCGGTTTTCAGTACATGCCCTCCGGCCTGAACGCGCCCGCGCCTGCCGTGGTGATGAGCCACGGCTTTATGGCGGATCACGGGATGTGTGACGGCTATGCCGGTCTGCTGGCCGGGCTTGGCTTTGTTACCTTCACGTTTGATTTTTGCGGTGGCGGGCCGAACAGCATCAGCGACGGCCGCACACGGGATATGAGCGTGCTGACGGAAAAGGAGGATCTGCTGGCGGTCATGCGCTTCGCGCGCGCTTTGCCTGAAGTGGATCCCGCGCGTCTTTCTCTGCTCGGCTGCAGCCAGGGCGGTTATGTATCCGCCATGACGGCGAAGGAGCACCCGGAGGAAGTCGAAAAGCTGATCCTCTTCTATCCGGCGCTCTGCATTCCGGATGACGCCCGCAGCGGACAGATGCTGGCCTTCCGCTTTGATCCGCAGAATATCCCGGATCTGCTCGGCACACAGCCGATGGAACTGGGCGGCTGCTATGCAAGGGCTGTCGTGAATGAGGACGCCTTCAGCCAGATCGCGGGCTTTGCGGGAAAGACCCTGATCCTGCACGGGGATCAGGACGCCATTGTGAAGCTTTCCTACGCGGAGCGCGCGGTCGCATGCTACGCGGATGCCCGTCTGCATGTCATCAAAGGCGCGGGGCATGTGTTCTTCGGCGATCATGATGCCGAAGCGAAACGGATCCTGAGTGCTTTTATGCTGGAGGAGGAATAAGCCTGTGATGACCCTGGATGAGGCGAGAGCCTTTTTTACCGCGGATCGCTTTGCCATGGAAGTGACCGGGATCACCATCGATGAGATCGGGCCTGATTACGCGAAATGCTCCTTCATCGCCGAAGGCCGCCATCAGGCCGCGCATGGGGGCGTGATGGGCGGCGCGATCTACACTTTGGCCGATTTTGCCTTCGCTGTCGCGTCCAATTGCGGCGGCCGGCTCACCATGACCACGGAAAGCAGCATCCATTATCTCAGCCGGGCGAAGCATCCGCTGCTGACCGCTGAATGCCGCTGTATCAAAAACGGAAAGACGACCTGCCTGTTTGAAACCGTCATTACCGATGGCGCCGGGACCCGGGTGGCTTATGTCACCTCCGGCGGCATGCATCTTGATAAGTAAAGGAAAGATCCGATGAAACTGATCTCCTGGAATGTGAATGGTCTCCGTGCTGTGATGGAGAAGAACTTTATGGAGTTCTTCCGTGCCATCGACGCGGATGTTTTCTGTCTGCAGGAAACAAAGCTGCAGGCGGGGCAGATCGAGATGGATCTGCCGGGCTATTACCAGTATTGGAATTACGCGGATAAGAAGGGCTACAGCGGCACCGCGATCTTCACGAAGCAGGAGCCGCTTTCCGTCTTCTACGGGCTCGGGATCGATGAACATGATCACGAAGGACGCGCGATCACGCTGGAATATGATCATTATTATATGATCACGCTGTATGTGCCCAATTCGCAGGATGGTCTGAAGCGACTGGATTATCGCATGCGCTGGGAGGATGATCTTCGCGCGTATGTGAAACGCCTTTCCGAAAAGAAGCCTGTCATCTTCTGCGGTGATCTCAACGTGGCGCATCAGGAGATCGATCTGAAGAATCCTGCTGCCAATCATCAGAATGCCGGCTTCTCCGACGCGGAGCGCGGCAAGATGACAGAACTGCTCTCGGCAGGGTTTATTGATACCTTCCGCTACTTCTATCCCGATCAGAAGGAGATCTATTCCTGGTGGAGCTATCGTTTTCAGGCAAGGGCACGCAATGCCGGATGGCGGATCGATTATTTCATCGTATCAGATGATCTGAAGGATCAATTGCGTGACGCCCGGATCCATACGCAGGTAACGGGCTCCGATCATTGCCCGGTCGAACTGGAGATCGCGCTGTAAAGGCACGATTCCAAATCTGATCAATATCAGGAAGTAAAAAACATGAGCGAAGTGAACGAAATGCGCCGTTCCACAGCGGCAGGACGCGCGATGATGCTGGCTGCCGCCATCCTGTGGGGAATGGCCGGTATCTGTGTCAAGTCCATCACATGGGGGCCGATGTCCCAGATCGCGGCGCGCAGCCTGCTCTCATTTCTGATCCTTGCGGCCTTCAAGCGCAGTATGAAGCTGCGCTTCTCAAAGCAGAATATCCTGGGCGCGCTGGCCATGACGGCCACCGGCATCCTGTACGTGACCGCCATCACCATGTCCACAGCCGGTACGGCCATCGTATTGCAGTATATCGCCCCCATTCTGGTGCTGCTGTATTATGTGCTTTTCAGGCACCGACGCCCCACACTCGCGGAGATCCTCATTTCCGCGCTGGTGTTTGTGGGGGTCTTCCTGTCCTTCATGGATGATCTGGATATGACCCATGTCATCGGCAATATCCTGGCCATCCTGTCCGGCTTTGCCTTCGCGGCGCAGATCGTGATCATGAGCGGCTCGGATAATGACAGCAGCGACAGCCTGATGATCAGCTGCCTGATCTCCATGGTCATCGCGCTGCCGTTCATGCTGACGGACAAGGGTCTGTCCTTCGATTCCAAAAATATCTTCTGGGTGCTGATGCTGGGCATCTTCCAGTACGGTATGGCCAATGTTCTGTTCGGATACGGCATCAAGAAGGTCAATACCATCGAAGGCTCCCTGATCCTGACCATCGAGCCGGTCTTCAATCCCATTCCGGTCGCGCTGCTCGGCATTGAGGTCATGGGCACCAAGGCAATCATCGGCGCGGTCATCGTCATCACCGGTGTCACCGTGTACGGGCTGCTGCCCGTCATCACCGCGCGGCTCCGCAAGCGCCGGGGGATTGCGGACGCGGGTCCGTCGCAATCGTAAATTCTTCTTCCCGTGTTTTGAAAACCGGCCAAACTGTGTTATAATCCTTCCGGACTCCTATTTTCGCTGATTTGAAAGGATCCCTCCGTGAAACACTTCAGACGCTTCATCTGGTTCATCTGCAGCAGGCTTCTGATCGCCATCTGCATTCTGGGTGTGATGATCATGGCGTTTTACTATGCCATGAACGCAACCAATATCTATGTCATCCTCAAGGATGGCATGGCGAAGCGCGCGCAGGTGATCATGATGGGGGAGGACAAGACCACTCTTTACAGCTATTTCTATCCCAATTACGTGGATCATATCGACAGCGATATTCGCAGCGGCGTGGAAGGGAATAACTATTATCAGTATTATTACAATATCACCGGCTTCGATCACCGGCTGGAGCTACAGTGGGTGTGGTGCTGGCCGTGGGAGGATAACGCGACGGCTACCTTTACGGAGCGGATCCCCGCTATCGACGGCAAGGTGAAGAGCACGCGCCGGGAAGCCGCGCTCTCCATCGGTCTTACCGCTTCGCCTCCGGCGTGGCGTACCATCAAATATACGGCAACGTTGACGAGAGAAAATGATCAATGGCGCGTTCTCACAATGAAGGTGACCGAGATCATAGAGGATAAATGATACCATGATGATCTCACTGGCCCCGCTCGCGGGGATCACCGATAAATGCTTCAGATTGCTCTGCTTTGAGCACGGCTGCGACAGCGCGACCACGGAAATGATCAGCGCGCAGGGCTATGCCACCACAAGAAGGAAGCCAAACGCTTATCAGCTGCTCACCGAGGCTTTTCCGCAGGAAGGGCCTTTGACCGCGCAGATCTTTGGCTGCGAACCTGTCTGGATGGCCAGGGCAGCCGAGAAACTGACCGAGGAACACCGCTTCTGCGGGATCGATATCAATATGGGCTGCCCCATGCGCAAGGTGACGAGCGGCGGAAGCGGAAGCGCGCTGATGCTGGATCTGCCTCTGGCCGGAGAAGTCATCCGTGAGGTCGTCCGGGCGACGACACTGCCGGTCTCGGTCAAGATGCGCATCGGCTGGGATCGGGATCACCTCTGCGCGCCGGAGCTTGCCCGGGTGGCGGAGCAGAACGGCGCGAAGCTGGTCACCGTTCACGGAAGGACCAAGGAGCAGAAGTATTCCGGCAAGGCAGACTGGGAAGAGATCAGAAAAGTCAAGCAGGCTGTCAGCATTCCGGTCATCGCGAACGGGGATGTGTGGACAGGCAGGGACGCGGTCGAGCTGCTGAAGGTCACCGGCTGTGACGGCGTTGCCGTCGGCCGGGGCGCGCTGGGCGATCCGTGGATCTTTGATCGGATCCGTCAGGCCATGAACGGGGAAGAGGAGGTCATTCCTTCCTATGCCGAGGTGATCGACACCTGCATGCGTCACGCGGCCATGATGGAGGAATGGCAGGGGAAGCGCTTCGCGGTCATCGAGATGCGCAAGCACTTCGCGTGGTATCTCAAGGGCCGGCGCGGAGCGGCCAAGGTGCGTACGCAGATCATGGAAGCCCCGACTTTTGAAGAGGTCTGGGCGCTGCTCGACAGCCTGCGTGCCGAAAACAGCGACTGAAACGATATCTTGTGGTCATTGGATAACTGAGTCCCCCAAATAAGCATTTTTTCTTGCTTTTCCGTGTCTTTTTGTGTTGAAAATTGTTAAAAAATCAATTGACAAAAGGTATGAATCACTTTATAATACTTAAGGTCACGAATGGAGTGATGTAATTGTTATTGGACATTTCTAAGGCTTTGCGTGCTCCGGGGGCTGAATTCCCCTTCCTGCATCGTGACGAGATCGAACCCCAGGAGGTCTTCAAGGAGGTCATCACCTTCAGTGATGTACAGCTTGAAGGGGCGTTCTCGATGTATGAGACCAGCCTTTATCTGAAAGGCCGTCTCACATGCACCGTACACGCGCACTGCGCGGCTTGTTTAAAGCCGGTCGATCTGCCTCTGGATATCCCCTTTGATGAGGAATTCACGCGGATCGAGGATCGCCGTTATATCCCTCAGAAAAGTGAAGATGGCTTTGAAGAAGACACACTCACCTTTGAAGGCAATAATGTCGATCTGGGGCCGCTGATCCTGACACTCGTGCTGCTTGAGTTGCCCATCCGCATTCTGTGCGATGAGAACTGCAGCGCCCTGCCGCAGGAAAATGATGAAACGTATGCTTGCCAGAAGGATCCCGACCAAAATCCTTTTTCGGCATTGCAGCAATTGCTGGAAAAAGAACAACAGGAGGAATAAACACCATGGCAGTACCTAAGGGAAAAGTAAGCAAAGCTCGCGGCCGCAGCCGTCGTGCTAATTGGAAGCTGGAACAGCCCGCGATCGTCGAGTGCTCTCAGTGCCACCAGATGAAGCTGGCTCATCGTGTTTGCAAGGCTTGCGGTTACTATGATGGCAAGCAGGTCATCGTTGTTGACGAAGACAAGAAGAACGCGTAATTCAGCCATATAAAAAAGACGACTTGTTCGTCTTTTTTCAAATACCATATTGTTCATTCCTTTGACCGGGAGGAGTAGACTCAGACGCGCATCCAAGAGAGAGAAGCACTCGGTGCGAGCTTCTTATGCGCGAAAGCCGAAGGTCGCCCGTGAGGAAAAAGGTGAGCCTGTATTTTCAGTTCAGCCTTTTCGGCTTGCGGCCGATATCCCGCGAAAGAGGCAGCGCAGAAGCGCTGTGAACAAAGGTGGTACCACGGAAGCCCCGTCCTTTATGGCGGGGCTTTTCTTGTACTTATTTTCATATCCTCTGTCCCGGCGATCAGCCGGGATGTCCAAGATCCGTAAGGAGGTCAATTATGTCTGAACAGTTCGAAATGGCCAAGAATTTCGATCCCCAGCAGGTGGAAAAAGACCTGTATCAGAAGTGGGAGGAATCCGGCGCCTTCAAGCCTGTCATCAAGGAAGGCAAAAAGCCCTTCACCATCGTGATGCCGCCCCCGAACGTCACCGGCCAGCTGCACATGGGCCATGCCATGGATACCGTGCTGCAGGACAGCCTGATCCGTTATCACCGCATGAAGGGGGATCCCACCCTCTGGCTGCCCGGCACCGATCACGCTTCCATCGCGACGGAAGTCAAGGTCGTGGAAAAGATCCGCAAGGAAGGCCTGACCAAGGAACAGCTGGGCCGCGAAGGCTTCCTGGAGCGCGCGTGGGAATGGAAGCGTGAGTACGGCGGACGCATCACCCGTCAGCTGCGCCGTCTGGGCGCCAGCTGCGACTGGAGCCGTGAACGCTTCACCATGGATGAAGGCTGCAACAAGGCCGTCCGTGAGGTGTTCTGCCGTCTGTATGAAAAGGATCTCATCTATCGCGGCAACCGCCTTGTAAACTGGTGCCCCTGCTGCAACACCTCCATCTCCGATGCTGAAGTGGAGTATGAGGAGAAGGAAGGCAACTTCTGGCATCTGCTCTATCCTGTCAAGGAGACCGGTGAGATGCTGGAACTGGCCACCACCCGTCCCGAGACCATGCTGGGCGATACCGCGGTCGCGATCAACGGCGATGACGAGCGCTATAAGCATCTGCACGGCTGCCACGTCATCCTGCCCCTGATCAACAAGGAGATCCCCATCGTCTGCGACGAGCACGCCGATATGACCAAGGGTACCGGCGTTGTGAAGATCACCCCCGCGCATGACCCCAACGACTTCGAAGTGGGTCAGCGTCATGATCTGCCCATCGTGCGCGTGTTCACCTATGACGGCTTCATGACCGGTGCCGCCGATAAGGCCGAGAATGACGAACTGTTCGCTTCCGGCAAGGCCACTGTCAACGAGCCCCGCGTGCTGGATTGCGGCAAGTACGCCGGCATGACCACCATGGATGCCCGTAAGGCCATCGTGGCGGATCTGGAAGCGCTGGGCCTGCTCAAGTCCATCGAGCCCCTCAAGCATGAAGTAGGCACCTGCTACCGCTGCCATCAGACCATCGAACCCATGGTCTCCAAACAGTGGTTCGTCAAGATGGAACCGCTGGCCAAGCCCGCGATCGAAGTGGTACGCAACGGACAGACCAAGTTCGTGCCGGAGCGCTTCGCCAAGACCTATATGAACTGGATGGAAAACATCCGCGACTGGTGCATCTCCCGTCAGCTGTGGTGGGGCCACCGCATCCCCGCGTTCTACTGCGACGAGTGCGGCACCATGACCGTCACGAAGGACGGCGAGGCGTTCT
>CALCTW010000138.1 GCA_937907055.1 uncultured Clostridia bacterium
CAATTCCTTCGACCAGGAAGGCGTGCAGCTGGGCAAGGTCCTTGCCAAGAAGGTGCTTGCGCACGAGACCGACGGCGCGCTGAAGGCCTTCAGCGATCTGCTGAACATCTGATCTCCCTTCGTTTCTTCACAGAAGTCCTCCCGCCGGAGGGCTTCTGTTTTTTGTTTGCCTGCCATGCAAGAAATGTCCAGTATTTTATTCTTTCATCCACTTGCAAACAGGCTGCCGCTGATATATTCTTTATGTAGCGAAGACTGTCTGTTTCAGGGGATCCCGCGGCTTTGAGCCAGGCGGGAAAACCCATCACGGACGGTGAAAGGAGGCACTCCTTGAAAAGATCGATTGCCCTGCTTTTAACGTTCTGCCTGCTGTTCCTTTTGCAGATCCCGGCATCGGCGGAGGGGCAGACGGAGGAGGTCACTTTGATGGAAAATGAATGGTATGACAGCATGCTGCAAAACGCGCAGGTGCGTCTTGGCAATAACACCCGTCTGAAGGACGTGATCGCCCGCGCGCGGCGGGGAGAGCCGGTCACCATCGCGGTCATCGGCGGCAGCATCACGGAAGGCGCGGGCGCGGCCAATTACAAGGAATGCTGGGCCATGCGTGTTCTGTCCGCCTTCCGCGCGGAATACGGCGCGGGGGACGGCACGCACATCGGCCTTGTCAACGCGGGTGTCGGCGGCACGCCGTCCACCTTCGGCTGGCTGCGGTATGAGCGCGATATCCTGTCCCGCGTGAAGGATCCCGATGGGCTGCCGGATCTGGTCATCATTGAATACGCGGTCAATGACGGGGGAGAGCCCACCGTGCACGGCTGCTATGAATCCATGGTGCGTTCCGTTCTTTCGGCGGAGAATGCCCCGGCGGTCATGCTGCTCTTCAGTGTGTTCCCCACCGGCTATTCCCTGCAGAATGATTTCATCCCCATCGGCAACGCGTATGATCTGACCATGGTCAGCATGAAAAACAGCGCTTACCCGTATGTGGGGGATAAATGGACGGAGAAGGAGTTCTTCTTTGATCAGTATCATCCCACCTCGCTCGGCCATCAGGTGATGGCGGATTGCGTTATGGCGGCTATCCGCGCCGCGGCGACGCAGGAAACGCCTGAAAAAGACATCGATGTCGCTTCCGTTGATCCTGTCTATCACGCCGTCTATACGGATATCACGCGCGTCTTTGCCTCTGGCGATAACAGCGCGCTTTCCCTGAACGCGGGCGGCTTTGATCAGGATGACCGCAATGCCTATACCAATCAGCCGGTCGGCCGCGTCTGCGGGCCGAACTTCGCGCACACGGCGTCTTCCGGCAATGAGCCGCTCACCTTCACCGGCACATTCGCCCGCATGCTCATCTCCTTCCGCACCGTGACAAGCAAGGATTTCGGCGCTGCCGAGGTCTATGTGGACGGGAAAAAGGTATCCACCCTGCGCGCGGTCAAGGACGGCGCCTGGGGGCAGAGCGATACCGCGCTCGTGTACACCTCAAAGGAAGCGATGGAGCATACCGTGGAGATCCGCATGGCGGAGGGCAGCGAGGATAAATGCTTCACCGTCACCTGCATCGGGATCGCCCGCTGACAGGCTGTTTATTACAGTTTTCCTTGACAAAAGGCCGGTTTTTGTTTATGATAAAAATCGGTGAAATGCTAATACTCAGTACCTTTTCCGGATCGTGAGTTCCGGCGCAAATACGCCTTATAAAAAGGAGGATCTTTCAAAATGCAGTACCTTCTTGGTGTAGACCTGGGTACCTCCGGTACCAAAACTGTCCTGTTTGATATGGCCGGTGTTCCCGTTGCCAGCGCGACTGTCGAATACCCCCTCTACCAGCCCCAGAACGGCTGGGCGGAGCAGGATCCCGAAGACTGGTGGGAGGCTGCCAAGTCCACCATCCGCACCGTGCTGGAAAAGAGCGGTGTCGCGCCCGCTGATATCAAGGGTCTGGGCATCTCCGGTCAGATGCACGGTCTCGTCCTTGTGGATGAGAACGGCAATGCCCTGCGCAAGTCCATCATCTGGTGCGACGGCCGTACGCAGGCTGAATGCGATGAGATCACGGCCAAGATCGGCAAGGAACGCCTCATCCAGATCTCTGCCAACCCCGCGCTCACCGGTTTCACCGCCGGCAAGGTGCTGTGGGTGCGCAAGAACGAGCCTGAGATCTACGCCAAGGCCCGTCACATCCTGCTGCCGAAGGATTATGTCCGTCTTAAGCTGACCGGCGAATACTACATGGAAATGTCCGATGCTTCCGGCACCAACCTGCTGGATGTGCCCAATCGCTGCTGGAGCGCCGAGATCCTCGAAAAGCTGGAGATCGATCCCGCCCTCATGCCCCCGCTGAAGGAAGCCAGCGACTGCTGCGGCCATATCACCGCGGAAGCCGCGAAGCTGACCGGCCTTGCTGAAGGCATGGTGGTCGCCGGCGGTGCCGGTGATAACATGGCAGCGGCTGTCGGTACCGGCGTTGTTGTGCCCGGCAAGGCCTTCGTCACCATCGGTACCTCCGGTGTTGTCTTCGCGCACAGCGAATCTGTCCAGATCGATCCTGCCGGCCGTGTGCACACCTTCTGTGCCGCCGTGCCCGGTCAGTACGCGGTCATGAGCTGCACCCTGTCCGCCGGTCTTTCCCTCAAGTGGTACCGCGATCAGTTCTGCAAGGCCGAGATCCAGGCCGCCGCTGAAATGGATACCGATCCCTATGTGCTGATGAATCAGGAAGCTGACAAGAGCCCCATCGGCGCCAACCGTCTCATCTTCCTGCCCTATCTGATGGGTGAACGCAGCCCGCTGCTGGACAGCAATGCCCGCGGCGCGTTCATCGGTCTGAGCGCCATGCACACCCGCCGCGATCTGCTGCGCGCGGTCATGGAGGGCGTTGTCTACAGCCAGCGCTCCAATCTTGATGTCTTGAGCGGCATGCACGTTCTGCCCGAAAGCATTCTGGCCTGCGGCGGCGGCGCCAAGAGCCCCTTCTGGCGTCAGATGATGGCGGATGCCTTCCATATGCCGGTCAAGACCCTCAATAACAGCGAAGGCCCCGCGCTGGGCGCTGCCATTCTGGCCGGTGTCGCCAGCGGTGCCTACGCCACCATTCCCGAAGCCTGTGAGGCCATGATCCGCGAAAAGGACACCATGGTTCCCGATCAGGACCGCTCCGCCAAGTACGATCAGGTGTATGATATCTACGCCGGTCTGTATCCCTGTCTGAAGGATAGCTATGCCGCTCTGGCACAGCTGTAATAAAGGAGAAATGCAAAATGGAGATTCTTTCTGTATTTGATGCGGCGTTCCAGCCCTACGGCCGTGTGATCGAAGGCTATGATACCGCCGCGCTCGTGGCCGCGCTCGCCAAGACCCCTTGCACCGACGGTGTGGAATACCTGCCCCGTGTGCAGTCCCTGCATGATGCCGAAGGCGCTGAGACCGTGATGGAAGCCATCTACGGCGGCATGCCCTTCCAGATCGGCTACTGCAACGGCCACAACACCAAGCTCAACTGCCTCGAATATCATCGCGACAGTGAGATCAACCTGGGCACCGATGATTTCATCCTGCTCATCGCCCTGCAGTCCCAGATCAATGACGGTATCCTCGATACCGGCTGCGTCAAGGCCTTCAAGGTTCCCGCCGGTGTGATGGTGGAGGTCTATGCCACCACGCTGCACTACGCGCCCTGCCATGTGGATCCCGCGAAGGGCTTCCGCGTCATGGTCGCGCTGCCGGCCAACACCAATACCGATTATCGTCCCGCCTGCCCCGCCAATAAGATGGACAAGATGCTGTGGGCGCGCAACAAGTGGCTGCTGGCCCACGCTGAAAGCAGCGAGGCTGCCCAGGGTGCCGTTGTGGCGCTGACCGGTGTCAACATCGATATCGCGGCGGATCTGTGATCCCGGTTTCCCCGCTCTTCAAGAGCGTGAAAATATCCCATCGTAACCTTTGATATCCGGGTGGATATCTCAATAATAAACAGAGGTGAATAACAATGCAGAACATTCCTGAGGTAAAGTGCGGTATTATCGCCGTATCCCGTGACTGCTTCCCCATCGCCCTGAGCACCCAGCGCCGCCAGAACATCGTGGCCGCCTTTGGTGAGGGCCTGTACGAGTGCCCCATCACTGTCGAAAACGAGAAGGACATGCTGAAGGCTGTTGCTGATGTGAAGGAAGCCGGCTGCAACGCGCTGGTCGTTTTCCTGGGCAACTTTGGTCCCGAAACTCCCGAAACCCTGATCGCCAAGAACTTCGACGGCCCCTGCATGTTCGTTGCGGCTGCTGAAGGCGACGGCGACATGATCAACGGCCGCGGCGATGCCTACTGCGGTATGCTGAACTGCTCCTACAACCTGGGCATGCGTCATCTGAAGGGCTACATCCCCGAGTATCCTGTCGGCACCGCTACCGAGATCGCTGACATGATCAAGGAATTCCTGCCCATCGCCCGCGCCATCATCGGTGTGAAGAACCTCAAGATCATCACCTTCGGGCCCCGTCCTCAGGACTTCTTCGCCTGCAACGCTCCCATCAAGGGTCTGTATGAGCTGGGCGTCGAGATCGAAGAGAACAGCGAGCTGGATCTGCTCGTGTCCTATCGTGAGCATGCCAACGATCCCCGCATCCCCGCCATCTGCGAAGAAATGGCCAAGGAAATGGGCGAGGGCAAGTACTATCCCGACCTGAGCGCCCGTATGGCTCAGTTCGAACTCACCCTGCTTGACTGGGCTGAGAATCACAAGGGTTCCCGTCAGTATGTCGTGTTTGCCGACAAGTGCTGGCCCGCGTTCCCCTCTCAGTTCGGCTTTGAGCCCTGCTATGTGAACAGCCGTCTGGCTGCCAAGGGTATCCCCGTCGCCTGCGAAGTGGATATCTACGGCGCTCTGTCCGAATACATCGGTTCCTGCGTCACCGCTGATGCCGTTACCCTGCTGGACATCAACAACTCCGTTCCCAAGTACATCTATGACAAGGATATCGCCGGCAAGTACGATTACACCCTCGAAGACACCTTCATGGGCTTCCACTGCGGCAATACCCCCGAATGCAAGATGTGCGCCGATCGTGCTGTCAAGTATCAGCTGATCCAGCATCGTGTGCTCGAGCCCGCGGGTTCCGAGCCCGACATCTCCCGCGGCACCCTGGAAGGCAACATCGCCGCTTCTCCCATCACCTTCTATCGCCTGCAGTGCGATTCCAACGGTGATCTGCGCTCCTACATCGCTGAGGGCGAAGTTCTGGATGTTGACTGCCAGTCCTTCGGCGGTATCGGCACCTTCGCCATCAAGGAGATGGGCCGCTTCTATCGTCACGTGCTGGTGCAGAAGGGCTATCCGCATCACGGCGCTGTGGCCTTCGCTCACTGCGCGAAGACCCTCTTCGAAGTCTTCAAGTTCCTGGGCATCAAGGACATCGCTTACAACCAGCCCAAGTCCCTGCCCTATCCCACCGAGAATCCCTTCGCCTGATCGCTTAAGGGCTTCATAGTTGGATGATCCGGAGGCCGTCCGTATGGGCGGTCTCCTTTTTTGCGTCTTTCTCACGGTATATTCCCTGTACCGATTCCCTTTTTCCCTTGACAAATCAGCGGGCTGATATTACACTTATAGCACAAACCGTTGATGAAGAAGAGTACCGGAGATCGTATTCCTTTCAGAGAGCCGCGGCAGGTGGGAGCGCGACAGGAGGCATTCCGGGAATGGGCTTCGGAGGGCACGCGTGAAGGCAGTAGCGCGTGACGGGCGGCGCACCCGTTATCACAGCGAAGAGGGCTTTTCCCAACCGGGAAGGCTGAATTTGAGTGGCACCGCGGAATCACCGCCTCAGGAGTACTGAGGCGTTTTTTCGTGGTTTTTTCAAAAAATGATTAACAGCGTTGAAGAATAACGCGGAAAGAGGAGATCATCATGAGCGAACAGATCCAGGAGAAGAGAAAGACAGTTTTTTCAGGCATTCAGCCTTCCGGTAACATCACCCTCGGCAATTATATCGGCGCGCTGCGCAATTTTACCCGCTTTGACAACGCGGATTGTCTCTATTGCGTGGTCGACCTGCACACCCTCACCGTGCGCCAGAATCCTGCCGATCTGCGCAAGCGCACCCAGAGCCTGGCCGGTCTTTACATTGCCTGCGGCCTGGATCCGGAGCAGAATATCATTTATTGCCAGAGCCATGTTCCCCAGCACGCGGAACTGGGCTGGATCCTCAACTGCTTCACCTATATGGGTGAATTGAACCGCATGACCCAGTTCAAGGATAAGAGCGCCAAGCATGCCGATAACATCAACGCGGGTCTGTTCACCTATCCCGTGCTGATGGCCAGCGATATCCTGCTGTATCAGACCGATCTGGTGCCTGTCGGCATCGATCAGAAGCAGCATGTGGAGCTGTGCCGTGATATCGCGCAGCGTGTAAACAGCATTTACGGCGATGTGTTCACCATTCCGGAGCCCTTCATTCCCAAGACTTCCGCCAAGATCATGAGCCTGAGCGAGCCCACCCGCAAGATGAGCAAGTCCGATCCCGATGACAGCTTTATTGCTGTTCTGGATAAGCCCGAGGATATCCGCCGCAAGCTGAAGCGCGCGGTGACGGACAGCGACGGCGAGATCCGCTACGATCCCGAGAATAAGCCCGGCGTCAGCAATCTGCTCACCATCCTCGCCGCGCTGAAGAACGATACGCCCGAAAATCAGGCGCTTTCCCTGCAGGGACTGGGCTACGGCGCGCTGAAGGAAGCGGTCACCGAGGCCGTTCTGCAGGAGCTTATGCCCATCCAGCAGCGCTATGCCGAGATTATGGCCGATAAGAATTATCTGCCCGGTATCCTGAAAGCCAACGCCGAAAAGGCACAGTATCTGGCCAATAAGACCCTGCGCAAGGTCTACAAGAAGGTGGGCCTCTATCAGCCCTGACATGACGATTGATCCCGTATTTGGTGAAAGGAGAATGCCCTATGGCATATGATATCCAAAAAGCCATGCGTATCTGGGCCCCGGAAGGGGAAGTACGCGCCGTCGTGCAGATCATTCACGGCATGGCGGAATATATCGGCCGCTACGAGCGCGCCGCGCTGGAGATGAACCGTCACGGGATCGCTGTGGCCGGGCTGGATCTGCGCGGCCATGGAGAACAGGCGGAGCTGAAAGGGTATTTTGCCGATCGGGACGGATGGGATCATCTGGTGACGGACGCGCATGACCTGACACTGCTTCTGAAAAAGCGCTTTCCCGGTGTGCCGTTCGTGCTGATGGGGCATTCCATGGGCAGCTTTGTCGCGCGGGAATACGCCATTCGCTACAACAGCGAGATCGATGCCCTTGTCCTGTCCGGGACGGGGCATTATCCGAAGGGTCTGTGCATGGCCGGCCGTCTGCTGGCGGCGCTCTCTCCCCGGCGATCGCCCGCGCGTCTGGTGGATAAGATCGCCTTTTCCGGCAATAACAAGCCTTTTGAGCCCGGCCGTACGCCTTTTGACTGGCTGAGCCGGGATGAAAAGGAAGTGGACAAGTATATCGCGAGCGATCTGTGCGGCTTCTGCTTCACAGGCTCCGCGTTTCATGATTTCTTCGGCGGCCTGATCGGCTTGACAAAGACGGATCGTCTGGCCTCGATCCGGAAAGATCTGCCTGTGCTGCTGATCTCCGGCGATGCCGATCCTGTAGGGCAGATGGGCGCCGGTGTAAAGCAGACAGCGGAGGAATACAAGGCAGCCGGTCTGCAGGATGTCACCTGCAAGCTGTATCCCGACGCGCGCCACGAACTGCTGAATGAGACCAACCGTGATGAGGTCACGGAATACCTGATCCGTCAGGTGCTGCGCATGACCGGGGTGGAAAAAGCATGATCGCCGGCATCGGGATCGATCTTTGCCGTGTCAGCCGCATGGCGGAGCTGTATCAGGACGGTCGCTTCCTCAGACGCTATTTTGCCGAGGAGGAGCAGGCCTATATCCATTCCCGGGGGAAGGGCTCGGCGCAATCGATGGCCGGCATTTTCGCGGCCAAGGAAGCCCTTGTAAAGGCCTTTGGCACCGGGATCACCGGCATGGAACTGAAAGATATCTGCGTGCTGCACGATCCGTGCGGCGCGCCTTACTATGATCTGCGCGGTCAATACGCGGAGGCTGCCGCGGCACGGGGGATCAGTCATGTGTTCCTCTCGATCACGCATGAGGAGGATACCGCCGCGGCTGTCGCGGTGGCGGAGAAAAACGGATGAAGAAACCGGTACTGACCTGTGAAGAAATGAAAAAATACGAGCAGGCGGCGATCGCGGCGGGCTATCCCTCGCTGCTGCTCATGGAGCATGCTGCCGCTGCTGTCGCGGACGCGCTTGAGTGCCGTCTGCAGGGCGTGAAGGGCAAGCGTGTCCTGTTCGTCTGCTCCAAAGGCAATAACGGGGGAGACGGTCTTGCAGCCGCCCGCATCTGGGCGGATCGGGGCGGTCTTTCTGAAATCTGGCTCACGCAGGCGCCGCGGACACCGGATGCTGACACCAATCTGCGTCTGTGCAGTCTGCGCTGTCTTCCGGTCACGGATCTCAGTCAGGCGGAAGAAATGCCCTTTGAAGAGGGGATCACCGGCTTTGACGCCATTGTAGACGCGCTTTACGGCACCGGATTTCACGGCACGCCGGATCCGCTTTCCCATCTGCTGATCACGGCCATCAATGAACGCGAGCCCGGTGTTCCGGTCATCGCGGTGGATATCCCCAGCGGCATCGAAGGGGATACTGGCGTTGCCGCGGCGGATCATGTCCGCGCGGATGTGACGGTCACCTTCCATGCCGCAAAGCGCGGGCTGTATTTGACAACCGCCCGCGCGGATATCGGTCAGATCGTCATCGCGCCGATCGGGCTGGATGATTTGGACGACGATATCACGGGCGGTCTTCTTGCCTTCGCGCTGCTCAGGATGGACACGGAAGAATTGCGTTACCTGCCGGAGCGCGCCCTGACCGCCCACAAGGGGGATCACGGACGGGTGCTGATCTATGCCGGCAGTATGGGCATGGCCGGGGCCGCCGCGATGTGCGCGCGCGCCTGTGTCACCGCCGGGGCAGGTCTCGTCACCATCGCCTGTGAAAAAGAACTGATCCCTGTTCTGCAGGTGCTTGTACCCTGCGCCATGTGTATTCCTGTCGAAAAGGCAGTCGCCGAAAGGCCTGCCTATGATGTTTTTGTCTGCGGCTGCGGTCTTGGGCAGAGTGATGAAAAATGGCAGAACATCCTTGCCCTTTGGGACGAGGAACGCCCCTCTGTGTGGGACGCGGATGCCCTCAATATGCTTTCGGCGCATCCCATGCATTTGGGTGAGCTGGCCGTCATCACACCGCACATCGGCGAGGCCGCCCGTCTGCTTCGTCAGAGCAACGCGGAAGTGTCCGCCGATCGCGTAAAGGCCGTGAAGGCGCTTCATCGTAAGTTTGGATGCACCGTCGTTCTCAAGAGCGATATTCCGCTCGTCTGTGACGGACATGAGATCACGCTGATTGCAAACGGCACACCGGCGCTCGCCAAGGGCGGCAGCGGCGATGTTCTGTGCGGCGTCATCGCGTCTCTCTACGCGCAGAGCTGCGATGAACCGGCCGCGATGGGCACCCTGTGGCATGCCGCCGCGGCCGCCGCGGGCGAAAAACGCTGCGGTCGGCGCGAAATGACGGCAGAGGATCTGATAGGCTCCCTGCACGAAGCCGAGGCAGCCGCGAACGAAGGAAACGACTGACTGTGAGCGCTTAACGCCCCTGAAGCTGTCCCTGATATCGTTTCTGAATGTCAAAGAACGCTCTCCCTTACGGAGCGCGTTCTTTTTTGATGTGTAAACCTTACGCGTCTGCATCAAAAAAGGAGAAGGCCTTTCAGCCTTCTCCTCAGGGTTATCTTATTGGATTACTTGGCACCCTGCAGAGCGGTGTTGCAGTTGGTCACGCACAGGGTCCAGGCTTCGTCCACGGTCATGCCGTTGTTGACAACGTTCTTCACGGCGTTGACGATCTCGTTACGGACGGTGGAGGCACCGGTGACGGCGGGCAGAGAACCGGCGATGTTCAGACGGGCTTCAACAGCCTTCAGAGCGCTGACAGCGGGGGTCTCTTCAGCCAGGAAAGCCTGATAGCCTTCCAGCGCCTGAGTCCAGGTGTAGGGGGACAGGGCGTTGCAGACCTTCACCCAGCCGAGGTTCATGTCGGCGGAGATGAAGTACTTCACGAATTCATAAGCACCCTCGGCGCGGGCATCGTCCTGATAGTAGAACACGATGGGGCCGCGGTTCCAGGAAGGATACCAGTCGTTGGCGGGCATGGGAGCCATGTCGAACTCGAATCCATCGGGAGTGATGTAGGGGTAACCGGCGCAGCTGCCAACGTAGGTGGCCACAACACCGGAGTTGAAGTCGTTGGAGAAGTAGTTGCCGGAGGGAGCGATGAGGAACAGGCCCTCATTCACGCAGTCCACGAACCACTGGATGCGGGCGCGCATGGTGTCGGTGTCGAAGGACACGCACTTGTTCGCCACATCGATGTAGCCGTTGCCGTCATCCATGATGAACATCTGGATGCAGTCGGTCAGGGAGTCGAAGCCCAGGCCGGGGATGCCCTTCTGTTCCTTGATCACGCGGCAGTTGGCGACCATTTCGTCCCAGGTGGAGGGGATGGTCAGGTTCAGCTCGGTGTACAGGGTCTTGTTGTAGAAGAGGATGGGGCCGGTGGTGTAGGCGGGCAGATAGTGGATCACACCGTCGGAGCAGCCCAGCACTTCGCCGTCCATCACGCCCTGGGGCAGACAGGTGTCAAAGCCTTCGATGCCGGTTTCATCGTTGTAGATGTACTGGCTCAGGTCAGCGACCAGGCCCAGATCCACATACTCGGCGGCTTCGGAAGCATAGTTGAAGATGATGTCGGGGCCGATGCCGCTCTTGACAGCGGTCTTCACGGTATCGGTGAATCCGGAATAAGCCTGAGATTCAACGCGGACTTCGTACTTGTCCTGAGAAGCGGTGAAGTCCTCAGCGGCCTTGACCAGGAAAGCTTCCTGATCGTTGGTGAAGGTGTGCCAGATGGTGACAACAGCCTTCTTAACGGCGGCAGCGGGTTCTTCGGTCACTTCAGCAGCGGGAGCTTCGGTGGCTTCAACAGCGGGAGCCTCGGTCACTTCGGCAGCGGGAGCTTCGGTCACTTCAGCAGCAGGAGCTTCGGTGGCTTCAACAGCAGGAGCTTCGGTCACTTCAGCAGCGGGAGCTTCGGTCACTTCGGCAGCGGGAGCTTCGGTGGCTTCAGCAGCAGGAGCTTCGGTGGCTTCAACAACAGGAGCTTCGGTGGCTTCAGCAGCGGGAGCCTCGGTGGCTTCAACAGCGGGTTCTTCGGTCGCTTCAGCAGCCGGTTCTTCGGTCACTTCGGCATCGGGCAGCGCTTCGATCTTCGCGGAAGCTTCTTCGATCTGGGTGGTGATCGCGTTGAACCTGTCGTTCAACTTTTTCATCGCTTCGTCGGAAGCATAGCCGCTGTAGTCGCTGTTGGCGATGGCGCTGATGTGAAGATAAGCAGTGTAATAGTTGCTGCTCAGTTCATCCATCGCGTTCTTGGCTTCTTCCTTGTTGCCGGCTTCGATCGCGGTGTTGACGGTGGTCATGTTGGCCTCCGCCTTGTCCAGCGCTTCTTCAGCGTACACGATGTACATATCCACAGAAGCGGCGAAGCTGCTCTTCACCATCTCTTCATAAGCGGTCTGAGCAGCCTTATCGGGGTCAGCCGCCTGCAGATGACCATAGCTCGCGGCATCTTTCACAATGCCGGCCGCGGCTTCGATCTTTTCGTTAACGGTGTTCCACTTTTCGTCCAGCGCGGTCTTGGCGGCGGTGATCGCTTCTTCGTCGTTGGAAGCAATCGCGGTCTTCACCGCTTCCAGCGCTTCCTTGGCATCCGCGATCGCGGTGTTGGCGGTGGCTACGTTCTGTTCGAGGGTGTTCTTCACGGCCATACCGGCATTCACATTGCTGCTGTGCTTGATCAGCTTCGCGCCAAGCAGAACCGCAATGATCAGAACAGCGATCAGAACAGGAAACAGTACCTTCTTGTTCTTCATGGTTCGTCCTCCTTGAGTGATACTTGAATGATAAAGGGTATCCTTTGTCAACTTGCGTCAAACAGGATAAGTATAACAAATTACCTATATAAATGCAATGGTTAAATTGCTTTTTACAGGCAGATGGATCCCGGAACGATTTGTTACATTCCCATGCTTGTCACCGGGTATGGGGGGTGGTATGATGAAGCATATCCGTTTATCGGAAACAGGGAAATGAAAGGAGGGGTAACCGTTTGAAACACAAAAAAAGGCCCTTTCCGATCATGAGGAAGCAGAAGGCGCAGCCCCTTGACGGGCGTGAAAAGCGGAACGTCGTATGCTGGTATCTGCTGCTTCTGTTTTTAAGCGCCCTGCCGCATCTGATCGGCTTTCTGCTCATGCGCTTCGCGGGGGAGCAGGCCGCGCTTTATTTCATCGTGCTGTACGGCCTTATCCCGCTCACGGCACTGATCCTGCCCTTCCTTGCCTGTTATCATCGGGCGGAGCCGCTGCTCACGTTCTTTCCGGCCGGTCTCATGTTGCTGGTCAGTCCGGTATATCAGGCTGCGGGGCTGGCTGTTGCCCTCTTTGCTTTGTCCCTCATCGCGTCTGCCGCTGGGCAGGAGCTGTATAAGCGCCGCTCCGGCTGGAAAGGAGCCTGATCATGAAAAAAATCCTTCGTCCTGCCGGTTTTGTGATCGCCGCGCTGCTGGCTGCGGCAGTCATCTATCTGGCTGCTGTGCTGATGACCATCGGTGAACAGGATGAGCATGTTCCTCTGGCCGCGGAACCGGGCGTTCCGCATTCGGTTCGGGTCGTTCACGATACCTCCGCGCAGGTGCTGGCGAATGCCTTTGGGGCGGAAATCTATCTGTTCCCGGAAAACAGGATCATCTCCGGCGTCACGGGCAACGCGGTTCACGCCGGCCGTGCCTGCGCCACCCTGACGATCACCTTTGAAAACGGGGAGATTGTCTCCTGCGTCCGTCCCGCGTCCGCGGCGCCGCTCATCCGCCCGGAGGGCATGGAGGTGCTGGTCACGCGGGAGGTGTCTGTCTGCAATCTGCCCGCGCAGATCTCGCGCGGGGGAGACAGGTGGTGCGCCGTATTTTCCGGTGAGGAAGCGTCCTATTGTGTTATCGGCGCGGCGGAGGATCTTGACTCGTGGCTCCAAATTCTCGCGGACATGACCGCTGTGTCTCCCTCTGAAACGCCGTGATCACCGCCCGTTTCTCCGCCTGATCCGCGCTGTTCCCGGTCAGGCGGAGGATGAAAAAAGCAAACAAAAAAACGCGCTGATCAAGCGCGTTTTTCTTTGTGTTTTATGCGTTTTGTCAGGCTTCTTCAGCTTCAACAACAGGCACATTCGCAGCACGCTGCACATAACCGCTGCGCAGGCAACGGGTGCACACATTCGCCTTCATAGGACGGCCGTCCACTACGATGCGAACTTTCTGGACATTGGGAGCCCAGGCTGTGTTGGTCTTGCGGTTGGAGTGGCTGACGTTATGACCAGTCATCATGCCCTTTTCGCAAACATCACAAAACTTACCCATAGTAATTACCTCCCCGGGGGTCTAATCAATTGGCAACGCGCTCTCGCGCCTTGAACAATTCTACGGAAGAAACGATTCCGCTTCTATCCATTCAAGGATAGCCTATGTATAATATCATCAAAAAACCCAAAATGCAAGCATTATTTTTTCAACTCCTTCGCTCCGAAACACATGTTCCCGCATTTTTTGATGCTTTATCGTTTCTTCTGTATGGATACAGCGCATTTTCCCTGTTTTTTTGCCGTCGGCAGGCTGTCCGCCCCTTCATTTTGCTGTCCGCGCGATAGGCAGAACCCGAAAGATGTGGTATAATGATCGTCTGTCGGCGCGGCTTTCTGTTCCGCGCCACCCCGAACATCCAAAGGAGTACGATCAGTGGAAAATGAGATCATCGTGCGCGGCGCGCGCGAGCATAATTTAAAGAATGTTTCAGTCACCCTTCCCCGCGATCGGATGATCGTTTTTACCGGTCTTTCCGGCAGCGGAAAGAGCAGTCTTGCTTTTGATACCATTTACGCGGAAGGTCAGCGGCGCTATGTGGAAAGTATGAGCGCCTATGCCCGTCAGTTTCTGGGGCAGATGGACAAGCCCGATGTCGATATGATCGAGGGTCTTTCCCCGGCTGTCTCCATCGATCAGAAGACCACCTCCCGCAATCCGCGCTCCACGGTCGGCACGGTCACGGAGATCTATGATTACCTCCGTCTCATGTACGCGCGTGTCGGCGTTCCCCACTGCCCCAAATGCGGCAAGGAGATCCGCCGCCAGAGCATCGATGAGATCGTGGATGCCGTGCTGGCTTATCCGGAGGGCACCCGCATCATCCTCATGTCTCCCGTCGTGCGCGATCGCAAGGGTGAGCATGTAAAGCTCCTTGAGGATGCCCTCAAGGCCGGCTTCCTGCGCGCCCGTATCGACGGCGAAAACTGCGAGCTGGATGATATTCCGCAGCTGGATCCCCAGAAAAAGCATCGCATCGATCTGGTGGTGGACCGCGTTGTCATCCGTGACGGAATCCGTCAGCGACTGGCGGATTCCATCGAGACCGCCATGAAGCGTTCCGGCGGTCTGGTCAGCGTGCAGGTGCTCGGCGGCGAGGAAGCGCTCTTTTCGCAGAATTACGCCTGTCCGGATTGCGGCATCAATATCGAAGAACTCACACCGCGCATGTTTTCCTTCAATAATCCCTCGGGCGCCTGCCCCTGCTGCGGCGGCATCGGCAGCCAGATGAAGATCAGTGAGGATCTGGTCGTTCCGGATCAGCGCCTCACCCTGCGCGAGGGGGCCATCCGCGCCATCGGCTGGAACAGCCGGGAGGAGACTGCCGGCGCCGGCATGATCTACGAATCCCTCGCCCGTCATTACGGCTTCAGTCAGGATACGCCCTGGCATGAACTGAGCGATCAGGCCAGGCATGTGCTTCTGTACGGCACAGGCGAAGAAAAGGTCAAGATCCGCTACGAGAGCGCGAACAGCAAGCGCGAGTATTCCATGGTGTTTGAAGGGGTCATCCCGTCCATGGAGCGCCGTTATCTGGAAACCAAGTCCGATGGCATGAAGGCGGCTTACGAAGAGTTTATGACGGCCACTGCCTGCCCGGAATGCGGCGGCAAGCGCCTGAAAAAGGAAAGTCTCGCGGTCACGGTCAACGGCCGCAATATCATCGAGATCTGTGATGACAACATCGCGGCCTCCCGCGCCTTCCTGAACGGTCTGTCGCTCACCGGCAATCAGAAGCTGATCGCGGAGCCCATCCTGCGTGAAATGGATGCCCGTCTGGGCTTTTTGTGTGATGTCGGTCTTTCCTATCTCACGCTTTCCCGCGCGGCGGCCACCCTGTCCGGCGGCGAGGCGCAGCGCATCCGTCTGGCCACGCAGATCGGCAGCGGCCTGATGGGCGTGCTTTACGTGCTGGATGAGCCGTCCATCGGTCTTCACCAGCGTGATAACACCCGTCTGCTCGGCACCCTGCGCAAGCTGCGCGATCTGGGCAACACCCTGATCGTGGTCGAACACGATGAGGAAACGCTCCGCAGCGCGGATTATCTGGTGGATATCGGCCCCGGCGCCGGCGAGCACGGCGGCAGTATCGTGGCGGAAGGCACGGTGGAGCAGGTCATGCAGTGCCCGGAAAGCATCACCGGCCAGTATCTCAGCGGCCGTAAGCGTATTCTGGTGCCGAAGTCCCGCCGCGCGCCTTCCGCGTGGCTCACCATTCGCGGCGCCCGTCAGCATAATCTCAAAAATATCGATGTTTCCTTCCCACTCGGCGTGTTTTGCGCGGTCACGGGCGTTTCCGGCAGCGGCAAGAGCAGCCTTGTTAACGGCATTCTGGCCACCGCGCTGCGTCATCAGTTAAACCGCGCGCGCTATCATCATGCCGATTTTGACGCCCTTGAGGGTGCCGATCAGCTGGATAAGATCATCAACATCGATCAGTCGCCCATCGGACGCAGTCCGCGCAGTAATCCGGCCACCTACACCGGCCTGTTTGATCTCATCCGCAAGGTCTTTGCCATGACCACCGATGCCAGGATCCGCGGCTTCAAGGAGAACCGTTTTTCCTTCAATGTCAAGGGAGGACGCTGCGAAGCCTGTCAGGGCGATGGCCTCAAGCGCATTGAGATGCATTTTATGGCGGATCTTTTCGTTCCCTGCGAGATCTGCGGCGGTAAACGCTATAATTATGAAACGCTGGAGGTCAAGTATCACGGTCTTTCCATCGCCGATGTGCTGGAACTGACTGTGGAGCAGGCCATTGATGTTTTCGCCGCGCACGCGCCCATCCTCACCAAGCTGCAGACACTTTATGATGTCGGTCTCGGCTACATGAAGCTGGGTCAGCCCGGCACTACCCTGTCCGGCGGCGAGGCGCAGCGTCTGAAGCTCGCGACGGAGCTTTCCCGCCGCGCCACGGGGCGTACGCTCATTCTGCTGGATGAACCCACGACCGGTCTGCACATGGATGATGTCAACCGCCTCATCGGCGTTCTGCAGCGCCTGACCGATCTTGGCAACACGGTTCTTGTTATCGAGCATAATCTGGATGTCATCAAGTGCGCCGATTATCTCATCGATCTCGGCCCCGAAGGCGGGGACGGCGGCGGCACACTGGTCGCCACCGGTACGCCGGAGCAGGTCGCGCGGGTATAG
>CALCTW010000139.1 GCA_937907055.1 uncultured Clostridia bacterium
AATGGAGGGCAACGGCATTCCGGGGTTTTTTATGTCTGTCCGAATCACAGAGACCGCGGAGGAACATGATCCTCAAATATCAAAACAGCCGGGTCATTTCATCCTGATCCGGCTGTCTTTCTTTATTCCCTTATGATCGTTGTTTTTTATTTATCTGCGCTTATACAGATCCAGCATGGCCATTGCCTGCGCGACGGTATCCACACCGTGCAGCGTGATCCCCTCAATGGGATGCACTGAGCGCAGACTGTCCTTCGGGCACAGGATATGCTCAAAGCCCATGCGGGCGCATTCCTGCGCGCGGCGTTCCAGCTGCGGTATGCTGCGCACCTCGCCGCTCAGGCCCACTTCGCCCATCACAGCCCATTCCGGGGCAATAGCCACATCGGTAAAGCTGCTGGCCACGGCCATGCACAGGGCAAGATCCGCCGCCGGCTCGGAAAGGCTCATGCCGCCGGCCACGTTGATATACACATCCTGATTATACATCTTCAGCCCGGCGCGCTTTTCAAGCACCGCCAGCAGCAGCATTACGCGGCCGCTCTCCATGCCGTCCACCGTACGGCGCGGCGCGGCATAATAGCTTTGCGTGACGAGCGCCTGCAGATCCACCAGAATGGGGCGTGTACCCTCCAGACCGCACATGACACAGCTGCCGCTGGTGCCCTTCAGGCGCTGGGAGAGCAATGTGGCGCTGGCATTCTCCACCGGCATCATGCCTTCCTGACGCATTTCAAAGATACCAAGCTCATTCACACTGCCAAAGCGGTTCTTGACCGCGCGCAGCAGACGGTACTCATGCTGATGATCACCCTCAAAGTACAGCACCACATCCACCATGTGCTCCAGCACACGCGGGCCCGCGATCGCGCCTTCCTTCGTCACGTGCCCCACCAGAAAGATCGCGCAGCCGTTGGTCTTCGCGTAGCGCATCAGCAGGCTGGCGCTTTCCCTTACCTGGCTCACGCTGCCGGGCGCGCTGCCCATCTCGGGGCGGTACATGGTCTGAATACTGTCGATCACGCAGATTTCCGGCTGAAACTCATTCAGCCTCTCCTCCACGGCATCCATGGCGTTCTCTGTCAGCACATGCAGATCGCTCTCGCCGTGCCCCAGACGTTTCGCGCGCAGTTTGATCTGCCTGGCGCTCTCTTCACCGCTGATATACAATACCCGCCGGCCGCTGTCATTCAGGTGATTGCACACCTGTAAAAGCAGCGTGGATTTACCGATTCCGGGCTCACCGCCCACCAGGATCAGCGATCCTTCCACAATGCCGCCGCCCAGCACACGGTTCAGTTCTTCACTGCCGCTGTCAATATAGGTCTGCGGGCCGGATTCGATATCCTTCAGGCGCATGGCCATATTGCCCGTGCCGCCGCGCTGCTTCATAGGCTTTGCCTTGACAGCGGTCTCCTCCTGCGCGATATGCTCCTCCAACGTATTCCACGCGCCGCATTCCGGGCATTTTCCCAGCCAGCGGGCCGTTTCATAGCCGCATGCCGTACAGCAGTAGGTGCTTTTGATCTTTGCCATTTCTGACTCCTTTATCTGTCTGCAAAACGCTTTTTATCCCGCGCCCGCGTCGTTTCATTTCAGTCTTTGTCACGCTGTTTCCGCTTTGGGATCCTTCCCGAAGCCAACATCAGAACTTTGCTTCCAACACCTATATATTTTACAGTTTTATTAAGAAATTGCAACATATTTATTGTAAAGATCCGTCTGTTGGTATATAATAGATGCGATACTGACGGCTTTTATCTTCGTCAGCGTGAAATGCATCAAAGGAAATCAGTTTTTCATGGCATATAGAAGAAAACACTCATTATTCGGTCAGGAAAAGAACCGTCATCCTTTCCTCCGTTTTCTCCTTATTTTCATCGTACTGGCACTGGCCGTTGCTCTGCTCCTCAATGCCATTTCCAATGGCTCCGTCATGCTGGATAAGGTGAGCCTCACCATCTCAAGGCTTGGCGGAAATTACAGGATCCTGCACATCTCCGATCTTCACGGCGCTCAGTTCGGCACCGCTCAGTCTGATCTGGCTCTGGCCTGGAAGAATAACGGTTACAACATCGTGTGCATCACAGGCGATATGATCAGCAAAGACGGGGACATGACCCCTTTCCGTGATCTGGTGACCAAGCTGAGCGATAACACCCCCATCCTCTTTGTGCCCGGCGATGAAGATCCGGATCCCATCATCGCGGTCCCGCACGGCAATGACACCGCTTATGCGGACTGGCTGCTTGAGATCATGGAGCAGAAGTCCAATTTCGTCTATCTGGATGCTCCCTATAAGGTCGTCAGCAACGGCACCACGATCTGGTTCTGCCCCGAAAGTGTCATTTCACTCGATATCGATGTTCTTGAAAACACCCTCAATGCCCGCGGCGCCATGCTGGCGGAGCAGGAAGACAATACGCTGACCCGCGCGCAGACCGCCGCTGTGGATTATCAGCGTGACCGTGTGGCCCGCATTCGTGCCGCGCGTGCCGAAATGCTGCCCGGCGATGTCTACATCGTGCTTACGCACCACCCCATTCAGCAGAGCACCTACAGCCTCAGCAATCCGCCGCGTGTCAGGGGGCTGAGCGAGGGCGAATATCCCATCTCTCTCATCCTGAGCGGACACTACAACGGCGGTCAGGTGCGTCTGCCGCTTGTGGGCGCGCTGCGTGCCCCGATCACCAGTGAACTGGGCTCCGGCGGCTGGTTCCCCAAAGATAATCAGCTGCGCGGCATGACCACGCTGTATGGTATCCATCAGTACATCTCCCCCGGTCTGGGGCTGTCACAGGTCTATCCCTGGTATATGCAGTTCCGCCTCTACAACCGCCCTACCGTGGCGCTGATCACTCTGACACCCAATCTGTTGCAATAAATATCAAGGTGGGAACATTTTTATGAGCAAAATCGAAAACCGAGAACTCAGCTGGATCAAGTTCAACACCCGCGTGCTGGAGGAAGCCGCGAACACCGACAACCCCATACTGGAGCGCGGCAAATTCATTTCCATCTGCTCCAGCAACCTGGATGAATTCTTCATGGTGCGTATCGGCACCCTGGTGCGCAATTCCTCCATCGGCGGCAAGCTGAAGAAGGATCCTTCCGGCATGACCGCGCAGGAGCAGCTGGACGCTGCCTGGAAAAAGGTACGCAAGCAGGTAGCCCGTCAGTACGAACTGCTGCAGAATGATTACCTGCCCCATCTGAAGAACGCGGGCATCTATTTCCTCACCCCGCATGAGCTGAGCGCCGATCAGCGTCAGTTTGTGAGCGAATACTTCGATAAGGAAGTCAAGCCGCTGCTCACCCCCCGCGCCATCGATGACCGCCGTCCCTTCCCCCTGCTGGCCGCCAAGCACATCCACATCGCCGTCATGCTGCCTTCCCACAGCCGCGGCGGTTCTCCGCGCATGGCGCTGGTGCCCATGCCCGCCTCTGTCAATCGTGTGGTCATGCTGCCCATGGGTCAGGGCCGCGCCCGCGGCATTCTGCTGGAGGATGTGATCTCCATGCACATGGATCGCGTGTTCAATTCCATCAAGCCGCTGGCCATCATGCCCTTCCGCATCACCCGCAATACAGACTTTGTCTACAATGATGACAACGCGCAGGATCTGATCATCGAAATGCGCAAAAACCTCAAGCAGCGCAAGTGGGGCAAGGTCGTCCGTCTGGAAGTGGAACAGGGCTGCGATGCCGTGCTGCTCAGCCGCCTGAAGAAGTATCTGGATGTCACCGATTATGAGATCATCGCCGTGGACGGTCCGCTGAATCCCAACTACTTCATGAAGCAGATCTCCTCTCTGGAAGGTCTGGATGACCTGCGCTTCCCCGGTTTCACTCCGCGTCTGGAGTCCTCCCTGGCCGAAGGTCAGGATCTGTTCGCGGCCATGCGCGAAGGCGATCATTTCCTGCATCATCCCTATGACAGCTTTGAGCCCGTTGTGCGTCTCATCCGTCAGGCCGCCGAAGATCCGGATGTACTGGCCATCAAGCAGACGCTGTACCGTGTGAGCGGCAAGAGCCCCATCGTGGCCGCGCTCTCCGATGCCGCCAAGGCCGGCAAGCAGGTGACCGTGCTGATCGAAGTCCGTGCCCGTTTCGATGAAGAAAACAACATCAACTGGTGTCTGGCGCTGGAGAAGGCCGGATGTCAGGTATTCTACGGCGTTCCCAACCTGAAGTGCCACAGCAAGATCACGCTGATCGTCCGCCGCGAGGCCGATGGTCTGCGCAACTATGTGCATCTCTCCACCGGCAACTATAACGATTCCACCGCCAAGATGTACACCGATATGGGTCTGCTGACCGCGGATGAAGTCATCGGCGAGGATGCCGCCATCTTCTTCAATGCCATCACCGGCATCGGCAACACCGATGATATGAAGAAGCTGATCGCCGCGCCCACCGGCATGCGCAAGAAGCTGGAAGAACTGATCCATCAGGAGATCAAGAATGCCAAGGAAGGCATGAAGGCCGGCATCACTGCCAAGATGAACAGCCTGCTGGATCCCGATATCGTCAAGCTCCTCTACAAGGCCGAGGAAGCCGGTGTGGAGGTCAATCTGATCATCCGCGGCATCTGCGTCATCAAGACCAAGGGCCATCCCAATCTGCATGTGCGCTCCATCGTAGGCCGTTTCCTGGAGCATGCCCGTGTATTCATCTTTGAAAACGCCGGTGAGCGTCTGGTGTATCTGGCCAGTGCCGACTGGATGCCGCGCAACCTGGACAAGCGTGTGGAACTGATGTTCCCAATCGAGGATGTAGACATCCAGAGCCGCATCTGCGCCACGCTGAAGGATGAACTGAAGGACACCGTGAAGGCCTGGGAAAAGAAGAAGAACGGCAAATATGAGCGTGTTGAGCGCAAACTGCCCCTGCTGAACGCGCAGGAAAGCCGCATCATCGGGCCTGCCCAGCTGATGCTGGAAGAAGAACCCGTGATGGACGAAAGCATCGTCAGCGAAGAAGAATAAGCCCTTCCCCGCTTTTCAGGAGACTGCCCGCAAAAAAGGCAGTCTCCTTTCATTTTGATTTCTCTGCTGCTGCCTGCAGGGTCATACAACAGTTGCAGGCAGCAGGGTTCCGATGCTATAATCGATCCTGCAAGGGAGGTGAGCGCATGCCGGCGATCCTGCTGGATCTTCTGGATATCATCTTTGCCATCGCGCTGGCGCTTTTCATCCGGTTCTTTATCCTGATGCCTGTACGCGTACAGGGAAACAGCATGAACAACACCCTGAAAAACGGTGAATTCATGCTCTGTTTCCGATTCCTGTACCGCAAACGCATGCGGCGCGGGGATATCGTCATCTGCCGCTATCCGGGCCGCACGCACCGAGTATTGGGGCTCTTTTCCGTACGCACATGCTTTGTCAAGCGCCTCATCGCGCTTCCCAGTGATGTGATCGAGGTGAGAGACGGCCTCTTCTGTGTCAATGGCATCCCGGAAACCCTGCCGCCTGCTTCCGCCTCTCAGCCGTGCTACGCTCAGGTCTTCAGAAAACGAAACGCGCTTCCCGCGCCTTCCATGATCGACCCGCCGGAGGTGATCGAAACCCCTGACGCTTCCTTCCGCCGGATCGGCTCCTTTGACATCTACACGCGATACACCCTCAAGGCAAACGAATGCTTCGTCATGGGCGATCATCGCGCTGTCAGCAACGACAGCCGTAAGATCGGCCCCATCCCGTCAGATATGATCCTCGGACGTGTCGTGTGCGTATTCTTCCCCTTCAAACGCGCGCGCCGGTTCTGAGCACATTCACTTCACGCAAAAAGCCGCCTTACGGGCGGCTTTTGTGATATCAAAGTGTTCCTTTTTTTAACATTTTTATTTACATCCCGGTGTTCATCTGCTAAAATAATCATATCGGAAACCCCTGTAAATAAAAAAAGAATCTGATCAGGATTCTTTCTTTATCACACACACTGTGTGGCCGGTCACCCGGCGATTTCGGCTAAAGCCTTATTTGAACTCACGATGTAATTTCATAGGGGTCAGAAACTACGCTTTTATAGTAATCAATCACGGAGGATTTGTCAATATGAAAAATCAAAATTACTATCTCGGTCTCGATATCGGCACCAGTTCCGTTGGCTATGCTGTAACAGATCCGGATTACAAGCTTCTCAAAAAGGGCGGCGAACCCATGTGGGGCGTTCATCTTTTTGATGAAGCTGAATCGGCGGCAAAGCGCCGGGGCGTGCGTGTCAACCGCCGTCGATTGAATCGCCGTCAGTGGCGTGTTCGTCTTGTTCAGGAACTTTTTGCTGCCGAGATCGGCAAGATCGATCCGCGCTTCTTCATCCGCTTACAGGAAAGTGCCCTTTATCGCGATGACGCGCAGGAGCCTTTTGCTGTATTTAATGATAAAGACTACACAGATAAAGAATATCACAAAAAATACCCCACCATCCATCACCTGATCCATGAATTGATGACCGGCGATAAACCGCACGATGTCCGTCTGGTCTATTTGGCCTGTGCATGGCTCGTCGCGCACCGCGGTCATTTCCTGAGTGATGTCAGCATTGATAATGTTGCAGCCTTGGCAGAAAGCAGCAGTTTTGAGCGGGTTTATCAGGATCTGGTCAATTACATTCTGTCCATCAACAGTGAAACCATCATTCCATGGCACGATTTTGATATTACCGAACTGGCCAATATTCTCAAATCCCGCCTCACTCCTGCCAAAAAGAGCACTCTGGTCTCCGCTTTGCTCTTTGGCAAGGGCAAGATCCCTGCAGAGATCGAAGGTTTCCCCTATCACGCAGGTATTCTGATCGATGCCATCTGTGGAAAAGACAAAATCGTTCTCCACAACCTTTTTCACAATGATGAGTATGATATAGAAGCTTTCAAGGGGTTTTCACTGGTTAAAAACGATGACGAAATCGCTACTGTCCTGTCACTTCTCGGTGATGACGCTGAACTGATTCTTCGTTTAAAGGCGATCTATGACTGGTCTGTCCTTGCCACCCTCCTTGACAGCCGCACCTCCGCTGATTCGCATTCCATCTCTGCCATTAAAGTAGGGATCTATGAACAGCACAAAAAGGACCTTGCCACCCTCAAGCGATTCATCCGCAAGTATCTACCGGAAAAATATAACGAGGTCTTCAGAGAAATCCGTTCCGGTAATTATGTTTCCTATTCCTATCATCTTCCCAAAAATGCCACCGGCACGGATGTTAAAAAGACTTCCAAAGATACCTTCAATGCATATTTAAAAAGTCTTTTCAGCAAAATCAAAGTTTCTGAAGAAGACGCTGCTGTATATGCCGATATGAAAGCACGGTTAGAAACAAATTCTTTCATGCCCAAGCAGATAGATACTGACAACCGTGTTATCCCTTCCCAGTTCTATCAATATGAACTGATCACCCTGCTTGATCGGGCAAAGAAGTATCTTCCCTTCCTTACCGTTGCTGACACGGAAGACCTTACTGTTTGTGATAAGCTCCTTCATATCTTCACATTCCGTGTTCCGTATTATGTAGGCCCCCTGAAGGGGAACGAGAAATCCGATCACTTCTGGGCAAAGCGTTATCCCGGCAAGGAAAAAGAAAAGATCTATCCTTGGAATTTTTCCAGCATCATTGATGAAGATGCGAGTGAGCAGGGCTTCATCAACAAGATGCTCAACTACTGCACTTACCTTCCGGATCAGCCTGTCGCGCCCAAATGCTCGCTTGTATATCAGCGTTACAGCGTCCTGAATGAGATCAATAAGCTTCGCATCAATGATACCCCGATCACGGTCGAACAGAAGCAGCGCCTCTATAACGAGGTCTTCATGGTGCGCCCAAAGGTAAAAACAAAGGATATCGTTGAATTCTTCCGTCTGAATTACGGCTTTGATAAATCAATCGACCGTCTCACCGGCTTTGAAGAAACGGCGCTCAGTTCATTGTCTTCGCATATTGATTTCGCGCGTTTGATCGGTTCCGGTACACTGACCGAAGAACAGGCGGAGGATATTATCTCTCGTATCACCTATTCGCAGGATCCGCAACGAATCAAAAAATATCTGACTTCTGCCTATCCTTCCCTCAATGCAAAAGATGTCGATTATCTTTGCCACCGTTCTTATAAGGACTTTGGCCGTCTTTCTGTTTTCTTCCTTTGCCATTTAGAAGGAGCCGGCAAAGAAACCGGCGAGATCACAAGCATTATCCGTGAATTATGGAATACCAATTATAATCTGAACGAGCTGCTTTCCGATCGATACACATTTAAGGACGCGATCGATGCTTATCAGACGGAGTATTATACCGGTCACACGCAAAGTATCACAGATCAACTTGATCAGATGTATCTCTCCAATCCGGTCAAGCACTCGGTGCTTCGCGCCATGACGATCACAAAAGAAGTTGTCAAGGCTACAGGTCACGCGCCGGAGCGTGTCTTTGTTGAGGTAACCCGCGGTGGAAAGCCGGAGCAGAAAGGCAAACGCACAAAGAGCCGCCTCGACCAGATCAAAGAACTCTACGAAAAATGCGATCCGATGGATGTGAGCGAACTCACCGCTGAGTTGGATAAGATGGGGCTTGACGCTAATAATCGTCTCCGCAGTGACGCTCTGTTCCTTTACTTTATGCAGTTGGGGCGCTGTGCATACACAAATCAGCGGATCGATCTCACTCAGATTAACAATGATAAGGTCTACAATATCGATCATATCTACCCTCGAACCATGGTCAAGGATGACAGCGTCATTAACAATAAAGTCCTCGTCACGTCGAAAGCAAACGGCGAAAAGAAGGAACTCTATCCTGTT
>CALCTW010000140.1 GCA_937907055.1 uncultured Clostridia bacterium
TGCCCACTTTGCAAGTTCATCTGCCCTTGCAAGGACGTAGCTGATTTCAGCTTCATCAAGGGTATCCGGCATTGCAAAATCATACTTTGCAAGTTCCAGGTTGTACTCTGCACGCTTCCTGCATACAGCTTTTGCCTTACAGAACTGACAATGCTCTCCGGCTTTGTATTCACCGCCGCCCTCAAATGCTAATTTTGCAGTTGGAACCAGCACCTCTTCTGCCCATCTGATTAACTGATCTTTGGAAATGGTGTAGTTGCTGATGTTCTCCCTGCGCGGCTGAAAGATTGTCATGCTGACTGATTCAATGTCATAAATTCCATCGAACAGTTCCAAGGCTCCAAGCGCATAACACATCATCTGAGGATTTTCTTCTGCACTTACCAGAACACCCAGACCATGCTTATAGTCGATAATGGATAAGGTACCATCTGCTACGATAACGCAGTCGCCTGTACCAAAGCCTTCTGGAACATATCCTTGGTCGTTACGAGGGGCATAGGTAATTCCTCCTTTAACGTGATCACTGTAAGGACATAAAAGCCCTTCATTTTTTATTATAACAAAGATTTCTGCTTTTGAAAAGTACAAAACATATCATGTAAGCGGATACATTTTGGATTCAGATCAAGAATCATACGGATTTTCGCAAAAAACAGGGAAATCAGACGGGATCAAACGGACACGGCGCGGTAAATGTCATTCGTTCTTTGCTGACAGGATGGGTGAAAGACAGTGAGTATGCATGCAGCATCAAACGATCCGCTTTCGGCATATTCTTTACTCCGTAAAGAGGATCCCCCAGCACCGGATGACCGATATGGCGCATGTGAACACGGATCTGGTGTGTACGTCCGGTCACGATATGGACATCCAGCAGCGTTCTATCATTGAATTCCCGTAACACACGCCATTCCGTCAGCGCATATCGCCCCTCCGGATCAACAGCCATCTTCTTACGGTCATTTTTGCTGCGGGCGATCGGGTGCTCTACAGTACCCTGTTGTTCCTTCATCTTGCCAAGCACCATCGCGTGATAGTGCTTTTCCATGTGACGGGCAGCCAGCTCATCCGAGAGAAAAGTGTGCGCTGCGTCATTTTTTGCGATCAGCATAACGCCGCTTGTATCTTTATCCAGTCGATGGACGATCCCGGGGCGGCGTTCTCCACCGATCCCGCTCAGATGATCAAGATGGTAAAGCAGAGCGTTGACGAGCGTACCGTCCTCATTACCGGCAGCCGGATGAGTGACCATTCCGGAAGGTTTGACAACCACAGCAATATCATCATCCTGATAAAGGATCTCAAGCGGCAGATTCTGTGCTTCATTGCTGCTTTCTTTCGCATCGGGAATCGTTACATAAATCACATCCGACTCCGATGCTTTATAGGACGGTTTTGTTTCGATCCTGTTGTTGACAGTAACAAGCCCGTCCTTGATCAGCTGCGCGACACGGCTGCGGGACAGTTCTGTACCGCCTTCAGAAACCAACACATCCAGACGGATGCCGGCAGAGGCCGTGATTTGAAGTGTTGGCATGATCAGCCCTCCTTCGGGGAATCCGTTTTTTTCGGATCCTTTTGAAATAATATGACAAGCATCAGCACGATACAGCCGCAGGTGATCAGAATATCCGCAAAATTGAATACCGGAAACTGAAAGAAGGTGAAATGAAACATATCGATCACATATCCGAGAAAAAGCCGGTCGATCAGATTGCCAAGCGCGCCGGCCAGTATACATCCCAGCAGAAAGCCCGGAAAACCACCGGTCGGTCGAAAAAACTGAAAGAGCAGGATCCCGAGTATTATGATGAAAGCAAGCAATATCGGCAACCAATCGCTGCCGCTGAGCAAGCCGAAGGAGATCCCGGTATTCTGCACATAAGTCAATTCTGCCACACCGGGGATCAGCGAAACCGGCTCAGCCCCGGCAAGGGGGATAGAAAGGATCTTGATCAGCCGATCGATGGCACAACCAACAAACATAACGATCAAAGGAAGGAATGGAAAGCGTTTTTTCACAGACAACACCTCAAAAAATACCGGATTCTATATTTTTATAATCACAAAAAGAAAAATTCAAGCATCAACCGTTTCATTATAGCAGGTAATCCCGGATTTGTCATCTGTACATCATTCCGGGCATCGGTACGATCTCGCACTGATCCTTTGCCATTTCAGGAGAACCCATCTGTGACGCGCTGCAAATGGAATTCTTCCCGTAACGAGCACGAATATCATAGATTGCGTCTTCCATTCTTCTGATCTTTTCCGCATGCACATAGTCCCCGAAGAGATCCAGTTGAGCAGGAGTACCGGCTTCTTTTAACCTGATCGCCCGTACAGTCAGACTGCGTATATTGCGTTTCCAGTTATAATTGAGCCGGAAAAGAGTATAGGCCACTCTGGCAAGATCCAACGGACTTTGTGTCATAAAAGAAAGCTGCGTCTGAAAGGAATGCGTAACGAGTTCACAGTCTCGAACTGCCAATTCCACGCCCTGGGCTGACAATTCGTGGTTCCGCAGCCGTTTGCCGATATCCTGACTCAGGTCCAAAATGCAGAGCCACACTTCATAATTCGTCTCCAGATCCCTGATGCATGTGGCGCCGTGTCCGACTGACAGGATCGGAAATGTAAAATTGTCCGGACACACCGCGGTGCCATCCTGACCGCAGGCAAACGCATGCAGCATCAATCCGTTTTTTCCAAGCCAGGATCTTATCAATTCGCCGTCAGTAGAAGCCAGTTCACCGATCGTAAAGACATTATGGAAGCGCAGTCTTCTGGTCGTGGCCGGACCGGCATACAGCAATTCACAGACAGGGAGGGGAAAAACCTTCTCTCGGTAATTTTCTTTGCTGATGACCGTGACCGCGTCCGGTTTTTTCATATCAGACCCCAGTTTCGCGAAGATCTTGCTGAATGAGACCCCAACAGAAACAGTCAGGCCTGTTTCATTATATATCTTTTTTCGGATACAATGCGCCAAGTGCTCCGCTTCATGGATATCTTTCAGATTATTCAGAGAAAGCCAGCACTCATCCATCCCGAACGGTTCTATATTTTCAGCAAACTCGCCGTAGATTTTTTTGACGTAGGCGGAATAACGCAGATAAAGCTCGTAATGTGGATTCACCATGATCAATCCCGGGCATTTCTGCCTCGCCTGCCAGTTCGCTTCACCTGTTCGGATCCCATAGGGTTTCGCGAGGTAATTTTTCGTCAGCACTATGCCGTGCCGGTCGTCTGTCGATCCGCACACGGCGATCGGTTTATCACGCAAAGAAGGATTCTCAACCATTTCGACAGAGGCATAAAAGCAATTGAGATCTGAATGAAGAACAAAATCCACATTTTCATCTCCCATCGATGATTCTCAACTACATTTTAAAACAAAATTATTGTATCGTCATAGATGCAGCGAAACAACAGTACACAAAAAATTTGTATTTTTACTTTACAAATCAAAATTTTTGTTATATAATGCATATGTCAACAAACATTATGTTTCAGGGACCCGGGAATGTACTTTATCCGCTTTGGGGAACAGAGCATATGCTTTTTGATGAACATTTTCAAGACGCGTCCGACGGGTTTTCGGTATGGATCGGGTTTTGAAAACATATGATGTGTATCATCCGACAACTGTGATCCGTTTTCGTGGCACAGCAGGGGGATCTGTTAAAAAGATGAGGTGACAGAACATGATTCGAAATTCCAAAGTTGAACTGTATATTCGCGAATACCTGAAGCAAAATCATTACGGCCCCTCTTATCGCGAGATCATGCAGGCTGTAGGGCTTCGTTCCCTGTCTACCGTACGGCGCTGCCTGATGATGCTCAAGGAAGAGGGGAGAATCACATTTGATCCGGCCATTCCGCGCTCCGTGCGGTTAACAGAAAAGGAACGCAAGCCGGAGATCAGGTCCAACCCCGAAGAAAACTATCAGCGCGTCTATTTTGAATTGTCAGACGGGGGAAAGCTCGCTTTTGACTTTCTCTCCGATACGCCTGTCATTTTCGGCGGCATTGTGGAGCATAGCAGCATGAAGAAAAACGTGACCGGCATCAAGCGGGTTGTGATCGAATAAATGCCTTGCGCGTATTTTCAGCGCAAAGCGCAAGGGTTCAGGAATTACAAAAGCCAGCCGATTCAGGCTGGCTTTTAACGTGGCCGTTAACAGGCGGCGTTTATTGTGTATTCTGATACATTCAGCACGGTTTCGCCGTCGATCTGAAGCGCGACCGGCTTATCATAGCGCACCGTGATCGATTTTCCGGTAAGAACGGCGCAATGTTCCTTATATTTAACATGCTCTCCCTTAAACAGTTTGGGGAAGATCATCAATGCCCGAAGCTTTCCTACACCATGAAACAGCATACAGCTGAGCGTATGTTCCTTATTCAGGCGTTTCTGCGCCGGCGTCGGCATCATTCCTCCGCCGAAGTAGCGGCCCAGCATTCCGGGAGCCAGCCAGGTTTCCTTGAATTCATATGTTTTCCCGTCTACTTCAACGGTCGCTTTTCTGGGTTTATAATGGAACAGCAATCCCTTGATCGCGATTGTGGTATAGTTGATCGCTTTATTGGTTCCTTTTTCCCGTATCTTATCGGCCACTTCGCAGCAATAACCATCGATACCGTACCCGATTCCGTTAATGAAGTAGCGCTTTTCTCCATTCACGGTCACAGTCGGAAGATCACGGATATATTCCGAAATATCTTCAGGACCATCATCAGCATTCTTTTCAATATCATTCCAGAAATCATTTCCGGTCCCGCATGGATAGTAATACAGTTTTCTTGTATTAAGAGCCTCTCTCGCGCTATTGAGAAAACGATTCAGTGTCCCGTCACCGCCGCAGAGGATCAGTTCCTCTTCAGACGGAATCGCCGCGACATAGCCTGCAAGATCAGTGATCTCGGTGATATTCTCAAAATGGAGTTTTTCCGTTTTGAGCTTATCCTTCAGCCTTTCACTGAGTAATTTGCCGGATCCATTCGCGCTGATCGGATTATAGAGAACACAGTAATTTGCCATTTTCTTTTTCCCCCATACATATGTTATTCCGCATAGCCGGATACAAGAAAGTCATCCCTCAGTTCACGCAGCATCTCATCATCGATATGCAATATCTCATGTATAAACCGCTCTGTACCGCCGTACAGCCTGTCGATTACATCGAATACAGCGTTCATATATTCCTCTTTTGCGGTCATCAGCTGGTGAAGCTGCACAGGCTTTTGCAAACTCAATGTCGCGACAGCCGTCCCTAAAAAGATCAGATAGTTTTTTAAGCGGCACCTCGCATTTGTTTTCAGGTAGTCCCGCATGATCAGACTCCGCGGTACACCCAAGGTCATTAATACAACAGCCACCGCAACGCCTGTTCTGTCTTTACCCTGTGTACAGTGAAAAATAAAGCGTTTATCCTTCTCAGTACGCAATATTGTGATGATCTTTCTGAAATGTTCCAGCGCATTTTCAGAGACGAGCATACTTGCATACTGCTGCCTGAGAAAAGCACGCGTACCGCCCGGATAAGCAATCCGCTCTTTCAGAATCAACAGACGGTTTTCTCTGTTTACGCTTGGGTTCTCCTGATCGTTCAGTAACGGCAGATGATGATAGGCAACATGCTCCGAAATCCTGTCAGGTTTCTCTTTAATTTCCGAAGGACTCCTCAGATCAATAACCTCATCAAATTGCAGTTTCTCTTTCCTGCATTTCTGTGAACCGGTACGCAGTTTGGCAAGATGACCGGAACGAAACAATACATTTTTTCTGATGTATCGGCCGTCCTCGCTCCTCAGTCCGCTGAGTTCCCGCAGATTTGATACGCCCATTTTGTTTTCCTTTATTTCTTCGTATAAGTTATCGGGAGTGAGACCGCCGGGATCTCTTCATCTTTTCGGATGAATTGGATCCTTCCATTGGCGATCGCGATATCTCCGGTACTGCCGTGCACGCTCGGTCTTGTCAGCAGAAGCGTGATGAGTTTTTCATTCAGCAGAGGGCCGCCGGCTTTCGTCAGGCAGTCTTTCCATAATGTAAAATGGCAGCCTTCTTTCCACGCGCTGCAGCCGAAAGCTTTTGCGCTTTCCACAACCTCCTTGCCGCACAGTGGGCACCTGACGCTGCTCAGGACTTTTGCTGTATGCGCTTTCGCGCCTTTTCCTTTCCGCTCTTCCGGTTTAAAATCCCCGGCCTTTTCGGTCGTTGAAGCATAATTGACCAGATACGTCGTCATATTCCGGATACCTTCAACGAAGCGTTCGGGATCGCCCTTATTCTCCGCGATCTCGCTCAGTGCCTTTTCCCATTTACCGGTCAATTCAGCACTGGCCAGTTCCTGCGGAACAATATCGATCAGCTGAACTCCCTTCTCCGTTGCGTTCAGCGCGCGCCCTTTTCTCGCTGCGTAACCCACTTTGATCAGGCGCTCAATAATCGCCGCTCTCGTTGCCGGCGTTCCCAATCCGCTGCCTTTCATCTGTTCGCGGAGCGTTTCGTCTTCCAGATCACGTCCGGCATTTTCCATCGCGCTCAGAATACTCGCGTCTGTATGCGGTGCGGGCGGCTTGGTTGCTTCTTTTTTTGAGGACGCTTTTTTGATCTGCTTCTCATCTCCGACAGAAAGCGGCGGGAGAGAGGCATCTTCCTTTTCGCCGCTGTCATAAACCGCTCTCCATCCATCTGCCCGAACCGTTCGGCCGCTGGACTTGAAATGATGTGTTTCACAGGTTGAATATGCTTTTACAAGATCATACTCATAAGCCGGATAGAAAGCTGCGATCGTACGTTTCGCGATCAGATCAAAAACCTTCAATTCATCCGGAGGCAGCTTATCGACCGGCGCGGTCTGCGGAGTCGGGATGATCGCGTGATGATCGCTCACCTTTGTATCGTCAAACGTTCTTTTGCTGATCGGAAGCGCGCCGTTCTCCCTCCATTGAATACGCTGAACATCGTTCTGATAGGCAGCAGGCAGCCTTTGCAGCGTCGTTTTTGTTTTTCCGATCATATCATGGGGAAGATAACGGCTATCCGTACGCGGATAAGTGACGGCCTTCCATTTTTCGTACAGTTCCTGTGTGATCTTCAAGGTTTTATCGGCAGTAAAACCAAACTTTTTATTACATTCACGCTGAAGGCTCGTAAGATCAAAAAGCTGCGGCGGAAGTTCTTTTTTTTCTTCCCGTTTGATCTCCCGGATCGTGATCGATTTTCCTTTTACCTGCTTCACAATGTTCTGCGCCGTTTCAGCGTCTTTGATCCGGATGGATGTTTTCTCGTCTTTACATTCCGGATCAAACCATTGCGCGTTAAATCCATCCAGTTCAAGCGTCACAGTATGATATTCCTGAGGAACAAAGTCACGGATCTCTTTATACCGTTTCACCAGCAGCGCGAGCGTCGGTGTCTGAACGCGACCGATCGAGAGCAGAACATTATACCTCAGTGTGAACGCGCGGCTGGCATTCATGCCGACAAGCCAATCGGCTACAGAACGATTCTTGGCGCTTGCATACAACCCGTCATATTCGGAGGAAGGCTTAATATTGGCAAACCCTTCTTTGATGGCTTCATCCGTCATGGAAGAGATCCACAAACGCTCGACCGGTTTCTTACAGGCGGCTTTTTCGTAGATCAGACGAAAGATCAGTTCTCCTTCACGTCCAGCATCCGTTGCGCAGACAATGGAACTGACATCTTTATCATTCATCAGTTTTTTTACACACGAAAACTGTGACCGGGTTGTACCGATCACCTTTGTTGGAATGGTGTCCGGCAGGATCGGCAGATCCGCCATACGCCACTTTTTATATTTATCATCGATCTCATCCGGTTCAACAAGCGTAACCAGATGTCCTACCGCCCATGATACGATATATTGATCACCCTTCAGGTAGCCTTCACCGCGTTCCTTACAGTTCAGAACACGCGCGATGTCACGCCCGACGGATGGTTTTTCAGCAACAACAAGGATCATGTTTACTCCTTTCTGCCTGTCGTATTCTAACAGATTTAATATCAACTATCAAGATTGAATACGATTTTCTCCTTGTGTTGACCGGGTTGCGCGAGCAATACATACCGCATTCTATTTATGCGATGAGATTTTCATTTCAAATTGTCTGTTTGACTCAGCGCTTCCGGTGATTTATAATAGAACCATAATCTCTTGTGCAGGATGTGACGAGATGAACCTGAAGCGCAGTACAAGCAAGTCCTTGTTAACAATGGTCTTTTTTGTTCTGCTCTTTTATACTTTTTTCTTCTCATCTATAGCAGAGGGGCAGGAAGATCCGCTCCGGATCTCGGAAATCTGCGCAAGTTGTTCCGCGTATACCCTGAAGGATAAAGACGGTGACTCACCGGATTGGATCGAACTGCAAAATACAGGTTTACTTCCTTTGCAGCTGTCTGACTACAGGATCGGCAAAGGCATTGATCCTTCCAAAGCATATCCATTACCGGATGTTACGCTCTCTCCTGAGCAGACGCTGCTCATTCTTTGCAGCGGCAAATCGAATGGATCAGACGAAGAACATCATCTTCCTTTTAAACTCAGCGCCGCCGGTGATCAACTGGTTTTATTCCGCCATGATCTGATTACTGACCGGATCACGTTTGGAGCGCAGGAAAAGAACACTTCCCTGATCAGACAGGAAGACGGTGGATATCGAGTTACATATACACCGACTCCCGGCAATGAAAACAGGTTTACAGAGGCCGCCGATAAGGATGTTATCGGTATTATCACGATCAACGAGATCATGACCAGCGCCGCTCCATTTTATAAAACATACGGTTTTGACTGGATCGAATTAAAGAACCCGGGTCTACACCCCATCAACATCAGCGGATGGAAAATCGTTCTGAATTCTGATCAGAGCTATACATTCGAAGATACGGTGATCCAGTGCACGGAATATCTGAAAGTGTATATGGAGGATCAGACTCTTTATAATGTGATCAACACAGGCTTTACGCTTCCTGCCTCCGGCGGCGTGCTTGAGTTGATCGACGGTCATGGCATTCTTGTAAGCCGCGTACAATGGCCCAAGCATCTGTTAGGCAATATTTCGTATGGTCTGCCCGGAGATAAAGGGGAAACATACCACTTTCTTGCAAAAGACAGCTTCGGATATGAGAATACAACAATTGCTTATGACGAACAGACCGCTGAAGTCACCTTCAGTATAACCGGCGGTTACTGCTCAGACACGATCTTGCTCGAACTGACCTGTGAAGATGACGCGGTCATTTATTACACATTAGACGGCAGTGATCCGCAAAAAAAGGGTAAAGTATATACGCAACCGATCCGGATCTCGGAAACAACCGTTGTACGCGCCGCTGCAAAACATCCGGAAAAACTATTTGGACAAAGCCATTCTGAAACCTATATCTACGGTATAAGAAGAGATTTCGCGCTTGTAAGCATCGTAACCGATCCGGATTACCTTTACGATCCGGATCAGGGCATTTTGGTAAGCGGAAACAAAAGCATTGAAAACTACAAACAGGAATGGCAGTATCCGGCAAATATCGAATATTATGATGAAACCGGAGAATGCGGTTTAAATCAGTTAGCATCCATGGCGATCGCCGGAGAAATCAGCAGAAACAAGGCTCAGAAAAGCTTTGTCTTTTTTGCGCGGAACGCTTACGGCAATGACCGGTTTAGTTTTAATCCGTTTCCGAACAGAAATTATAGTGAAATAAAGAGCTTTGTCCTGCGTAACAGCGGTTCCGAAGGCGTTTCGAACGGAATTCGCTTCAATGACGCGCTGCTGACCGGACTGGCAATCAAAAACAGCCATTGTCTTGCCTCTGACGCGAGGCCTGTGCTCGTGCTTCTTAACGGTAGAGTATGGGGACACATGAACATCCGTGAACGAATGAATAAATACACCATCGCGGCGCTTGAGAATGTGCCGGAAGATCAGATCAATGAGATCGATATTTTAACAGATAACGGAACCGTCATGCAGGGAAGCAGCGATGATTATAAGCTGCTGACTGAGTATATGAAATCTCATGACCCGAATGATCCCGAAGTTCTGGCTTTTATCGAAAGTCAAATGGACATTGACAGTTATTTTGACAGTGTCATCTGGCAGCTCATCACAGGAAATCAGGATCTGAGCAACTCACGCTGGTATAGAACTCCGGGCGGTAAGTGGAAATGGATGATCTATGACCTGGATGCCGGCATGACCGGTACCGGCACGCAGACATTTACATATTATTTCACGCCCCTGAACAAGACAAGCGCGATACAGTTTGATCACATCCCATTCGGAACACTGATCCGGGTTCCTGCCATAAAGGACAACTTTCTTAAACGAACAGCCTATGTGTTGGAAAACAGTTTTGCGCCGAATGACCTGGCTGCAGAATTCGATAACTGGTATGAGCAGCTGAATCCGATCATGCCTTATCATTTTGAGCGGTGGACCGGCCTCACACGATCCATGTGGGAAGAGAACATCGTCCATGCGAGAAAGATCTATTGTGAGCGGCCGCTGCTGATCGTCGATTATATTCAGGAATACTTTCAGTTGACCAACGAAGAAACCGCTTTCTACTTTGGCGCTTTTAAAGAACTTTACTGACGCCGGAAGGCCAATTAACAAAAAATCAAAAAAATTTTCAAAAAACACTTGCATTCCAAATCGGTATGTGATATATTATCACCGTTGCCGATGCTGATGTAGCTCAGTCGGTAGAGCGCATCCTTGGTAAGGATGAGGTCGGCGGTTCAAATCCGCCCATCAGCTCCAGTTATGAAGTCTTGTTGATCAAGACTTCATATTTTTTATACTCACAAACTGTGTCACCTTACTTCTGTATAAGTGCATGATACCCAATCATTTTCGGAACGAGGTAAACAAATGACAGACTATAAGACATTATGTGAACAGTTGAAAGCGATCACAGAGGGGATTCCTTATCCTATTGCAAATCTTTCAAACGCCGCGGCCCTTCTCTGGTACGGAATGGAGAAGATCAACTGGGCCGGGTTTTATCTTGCGGAAGGCGAAAAGCTGGTCCTTGGACCCTTTCAGGGAAAGCACGCGTGCATCCTGATCCCTTTCGGAAAAGGTGTATGCGGAACCGCGGCCGTAAAAGGTGAAACGATTCTTGTCCCTGATGTTCACGAATTCCCCGGTCACATTGCATGCGACAGCGCTTCAGAATCCGAGATCGTTATTCCTCTCCGAAAGAACGGTGAACTTTTCGGCGTGCTGGATATCGACAGTCCTGTAAAAGAACGCTTTGATACAGAGGATCAGAAAGGGCTGGAGGCTTTCGCGGCCTTGATCGAAGCCGTCATCTGATTTTTCTCTTAATGATCATCATCTGACAATTCCATATGAGAAGAACCTTCGTTTCCCCGGAGGTTCTTTTCTTGTATTTGTTTGAAATAATTCATATATTGAACCCTCTAAATATGATATAATTAAGTTTGTGTGTTTCCGCTTCTGCGGCAAAACACAGTATCGATTCGCAATTTGACTTGTACAGCTTATACATTCTCTTAGTTTTTGAAAGGCAGGCCAGCCCATGTTCTTGTTACTTCTCGCTTTCTGGTTCATCCTGAATGCAAACATCACCCTTGAGATCACGATCACAGGTCTCGTTCTTTGTACGGCGCTCTATCTCTTCTGCTGGCGTTTTCTTGATATTTCACCCAAAAAGGAGTGGAACGTCTGCAAGCGCCTTTTTCGGATCATTTCATATTTGTTTTGGCTGATCGGTCAGATCTTCGCCAGCGCTTATTCCACGATCAAGCTGATCTGGTCTCCGTCGTTGAAAGTACAGCCGCAGTTGATCAGTTTCAAAACAAAACTGAAAACTGAAACAGGGCGCGTTGTTCTGTGCGATTCCATCACCTTGACTCCGGGCACGATCTCGATCGCGCTCCATGACGACGAAGTGATGGTTCACTGTCTTGATGAGTCTTTCGCCGAGGGTATCGAAAATATTACCATGCTGAAGAAGGTTCGCGAACTGGAAAGGGGAAAGGGCGATGAATGAAGCTTACCAAACGATGTATAATATCGTTCTGATCGTTCTTGGTGCAGCCATGCTTTGCTGCCTTCTTCGTGTGATCATCGGACCCCGCATCGCGGACCGCATTATCGGCGTAAACATGCTTGGAAGCCTCGCGATGATCGTGATATGCATCCTTGCCTATATGCTTAAGGAAGGCTATCTTACAGATGTCGCCATCATTTACTCCATGCTTTCATTCCTTGCCGTCGTCTTGCTGACAAAGATCTATATCGGTGTTTACCGGGGGCATCACAGAAACAAGGAGAAAAAGGAGGAAGCGAACAATGCAGACGCTTGATGTCATTCGTTTTGTTTTTTCTCTCTGTTTCACCCTGGCCGGTCTCTTTGCGATCATCTCTTCCGTTCTCGGCGTTTTTCGTTTCAATCACGCGCTCTCCAGAATCCACAGCGCTGCATTGATCGATACGGTTGGGATGTTCTGCATGCTCAGCGGGCTTATCATTGCCGAAGGATTTACAAACGCCTCTCTTAAGATGCTGATCGTTATCATTTTTCTCTGGCTGACAAGCCCTGTAACCTCTCATCTGATCGGTCGTCTGGAAATCGTCTCAGATGAAGATCTTGATCGTTACATGCAGGTCGAAGCCCGCGAAATGATCAATAAAGAAAAGGAGATGAACTGAGATGGAAGTCTTACCTTTCTTTCTGTGCTCCTTTATCGTCATTTGCGCGATCGCCGCGGTGTGTACCCGTAAGTTGTTAACCGCCTGTATCGTCTTCATGTGTCTGAGTATTGGGATGTGCATTGTCTGGATCCTGCTTGAAAGCCCGGATCTTGCCATCACGGAAGCAGCCGTCGGCGCGGGCGTTTCAAGTCTGCTCTTATTTGTAACACTGAAAAAAATACATGCGATCGATCATGCAAAGGGAGATGATCTGAGTGGCGAAGAAGATTGATGAAGAAAACAGCCGCTGGTCACGCTTTCTGAAGTGGATGACAGGCGGATCCACCGCGTTGGATGATGACCTCCAGCATGATTATGAACAGACTGCGGATGAGTTTTCTCCGGTCCACGATGAGCAGCTCACTCTTGAAAACCATCTTTCGTCTGATCGCGATCAAGCGTTTTATGATCATCAGGAATCCGACATGCCGAATAAAAGCCGACATTCCCGGCTCAATAAAACGCTTTACAGATGCGTGACTGTTTTACTGGCTGTCGGTATTATTACCGTCCTGCTGTATACGACATCGTTTCTACCGGCATTCGGCAATCCGGCCGATCCCGTAAACAATGAAGTCAGCAAACGCTATATCGAGCAGGGAATGACAGAAACCGGCGCGGTAAACATCGTCGCGGGCATGATCCTTGACTACCGCGCATTTGACACGCTCGGCGAAAGCAACGTACTGTTCGTGGCGGCGTGCGCCGTCATTATCATGCTGCGAATCTCCGCGGATCACGATGATAAACACGCATACCAGCTGGAAGCGGAAGCTGATGACCGCATGTACGAGCCTAAAAATGATCAGATCCTGAAGCATTCCGTTACCATTCTCGTCCCGTTTATTCTGCTCTTCGGCGCGTATGTGATCCTGAACGGTCATATTTCACCGGGCGGAGGCTTTTCCGGCGGCGCGATCATGGGAGCGGGTCTGATCCTTTATCTGAATGCATTCGGTTTTAAAATGACAGAGCGTTTCTTTACCTATCGTACCTTCAAAGTGATCTCTTTCTCTGCCTTGACTTTCTATGCCGTCAGTAAGGCTTATTCCTTCTTCACGGGGGCTAATCACTTGCACTCGATCATCACGCCCGGCACCCCAGGGCGCATTTTCTCTGCAGGATTGATCCCGTACCTGAATATTGCAGTCGGTCTTGTGGTTTGCTGTACGATGTACGCTTTCTACACGCTTTTCCGGAAAGGAGATATGTGATGAGATCCGGGCATTACTACGAATATGTGGCCATGATCCTTTTCGGCATCGGCTTTATCACGCTCCTGCTCAAACGGAATATGATCAAAAAGATCATCGGCTTTTCGATCATGGATAACGCGATCTATCTGTATCTTGCTGCTAAAGGTTATATTGCCGGCCGCGGCGCGCCGATCGTTACAGACGGGATCACTTCGATGGAGGCTTATATCAATCCCATCCCTGCCGGTCTCGTACTGACAGGCATTGTCGTTTCCGTGTCCGTTACTGCCGTCATGCTTTCTTTGACAGTTCGTCTGTACAGAAGATACCATACACTTGATATTGATCAGATCATGATCCTGGTACGCAAAGAGCACCCCGATAAGATCGTTACAGGATCTACCGGCGAACAGCCGGAAGCTTCCGCTCACGAGAACAATGATTCACAGAGTGAAGTTGCTGATAAGGAGGGAAGTCTGTGACGCATCCGTTGTGGCAATCCATTCCCTTCTTCTGCATCCTGCTTCCACTTGGCAGTGCCGCGTTAACATCGGTTCTGAAGCGCAGATGGGCTTCAAGATGGGCTTTGTTCGTTCTCTCTGTTGAAACCGCGGTTTCATTCGCCTTTGTTTTCCTGATGGCTGCCTATGGACAAAGCTACACCTACACCATGGGACACTATACCGCGCCGTGGGGAAATGAGATTCGCGCGGGTCTGCTGGAGGCTGTTACAGCCGCCGTCTTCTCATTGATCATGCTTTTTTCCACGCTGGGCGGAAGCAAAAAAGTAGAGGAGCATATCCTGACAGATAAACAACCGCTTTACTATGTCATGCTGCTCCTCTTGCAGGCTGCCCTGATGGCTGAAGTGTACACAAATGATATCTTCACAGCGTATGTCTTCGTAGAGATCATGACCCTCTCCGCGTGTGTATTAATCGCCGCCCGTAAACGCGGTCGTACGCTGATGGCCGCCACGCGTTACATGATCATGAATCTGATCGGATCCGGTCTCTTTCTTTTAGGTATCATCATGCTGTATTCCTTAACCGGTCATCTGTTGATGAGCAATATCAAAGAATCTGTACAGATGCTGATCCAAAGCGGAGATTACAAGGTCCCGTTAACCGTTGTTGTCGCGCTGATCACGATCGGGCTCTGTATCAAAAGCGCGCTCTTTCCGTTTCACACATGGGTACCCGACGCGTATGGCTACTCCACACCAACATCCTCGGCCATTCTTTCCTCCCTTGTCAGTAAAGGCTACATTTTTCTGCTGATCAAGATCTTCTACCGGACGATCGGCTATGATCAGGTCATGTCCGGCGGTATCTCAAACGTCCTGTTCGTTTACGCCATGGCCGGCATGATCATCGGTTCCCTGCTTGCATTGCAGCAAAATGATATCCGCACGATGATCGCGCTTTCTTCCGTGGCGCAGATCGGCTACATCTATGTCGGTATCGGAATGGGCACAGAAAGCGGAATGATGGCCGCCGTATTCCACATTTTCGCGCATAGCGTATGCAAAAGTATGCTTTTCCTCGCCTCCGGCGGTCTCGCTGATGCATCGGGAAACAGTAAAAAATTTGCCGATCTGCGCGGCTCCGGCTTCCGTGCGCCCATCGCGGGCGTGGCGTTCACGCTGGGTGCGCTGGGTATGGTCGGCTTCCCGTTCCTCGGTGGCTTTACCAGCAAGATCAATTTTGCGTTGGGCGCGATGGAAATGGGCGGGATCCGCATGATCCTCGTTTTGCTCGGCCTTGTTATTTCCACATGGCTGAACACGCTTTATTTCCTCCGCACAGTTGTCACGATTTACTCAAAGCCTGACGCGTCGAAGATCTATCCCAAAGAAAAGGGGAGACGCGGCATTCGCTATCAAGTGGCGCTGATCGTCTTCTGTCTCTGCAATTTCGCATTAGGGCTCTTCTCTCAGCCGCTTCTTGCTGCCATTTCAAATGGGCTTGCAATGTTCGGTTAATCAGTAATCCTTTATTCACTTCCGATTTAGGAGGGTCACATCCATGACGATCCCATCCTGGTATCTGCTTATCCCCATCTTTTTCCCCGTACTCGGCGGCCTGGCCGTAACGGTATGCAAGCCGTTCAAGGCGGAGAAAACGAGGAACCTATTTGTCGGAGCCATTCTGATCCTGAATGTACTCCTTGTTATTCCTGTGCTGTTCGTAAAGGAAGCCGAACAGGAATTGTTCATGATCTCCGATAACCTTCGTATCTTTTTAAGGCTCGATGATGCGGGAAAATTCTTTTCCGCCGTCATGTCGTTTGTCTGGTGCGTAACAGGGATCTACAGTTTTGAATACATGCATCATGAAGGGAAGCTTCAGCGCTATTACGCTTTCTATCTTGCCACGCTCGGCATCCTGATGGCTTTGTGTTTTTCCGGAAGCATCATTACATACTATATGTTCTACGAATTAATGACGCTTCTGACCGTTCCCTTCGTGATGCACACCGGACATAAGGAAGCAGTCGCGGCCGGTATCAAATACCTGATCTATTCCGTGACCGGTGCTTCACTCGTTCTGCTGGGAGTATTCGTTCTTGCTCCTTATGTAACCAGTTTCTCCTTTGCCAGCGGCGGCATACTGGATATGCAGAAGGTAGCCGGTCATGAAAGTACTGTGCTGGCGATCGCCTTTGTCATGATCATCGGTTTTGGCGCGAAAGCCGGTATGTTCCCGCTTCATGGCTGGCTGCCGACCGCGCATCCGGTCGCTCCTTCACCTGCCTCGGCTGTTCTTTCAGGCATTATCACCAAAGCAGGTGTTCTTGGCATGTTCCGCCTGATCTACTGCTTTATCGGCGTTGATTTTCTCAGAAATACCTGGGTACAGACTGCTTTCCTTTGTCTGACTCTTTTCACTGTTTTTATGGGATCTATGCTGGCCTATCATGAGAATCAGTTTAAAAAACGTCTGGCGTATTCTTCTGTCAGTCAGGTCAGTTATGTTCTGACCGGTCTTGCGACCCTGCACCCCATCGGCATCATCGGCGCCTTCCTGCATGTAGCTGCCCACGCGCTGATCAAAAACACCCTGTTCATGACCGCGGGCGCGATCATCAGCAAAACCGGCAAGACACATGTCGACGAATTACGCGGCATCGGCAAACAGATGCCTGTCACAATGTGGTGCTTCACGATCGCCTCTGTCGGTCTCGTCGGTATTCCTCCCTGTGTCGGATTTATCAGCAAATGGTATCTTGCTCAAGGCGCGCTATCCATGACAGGTACATCTGATTTCATGCGTTATCTCGTTCCCGCGATCCTTCTGATCTCGGCATTGCTAACAGCCGGTTATCTGATCACAGTTTCGATCAAAGCCTTCTTTACAGGCAAGAATGAAGCGGGGGAGATCGAGGTATTTGAAAAGAAGGAACCGGGACTTACAATGCTGATTCCTCTGATCATATACACAGTATTGATCCTGCTCCTTGGTATTCTGCCCAATCCGCTTGTTGGTTTCATTTCACAGATCGCTTCGTCTGTTGTATAAAGGAGGCATTTGATGTTGATCGGTTTATGCCTTCTGATTCCGCTGATCGGCGGACTCGCCCTGTTCTTCATCAAACCCGAATCCCTCAAGCACAGGCTGATCTACACAATGAGTGTTGTCACCGTCACAAGTGTTCTCGTATGGTTCGTTCTGCTTACCCGGCAGGGAACACACATCAGCCTGTTTACGATCATGGAGGGTTTGACGCTCTGTTTCCGCGTAGACGGAATGTCTTCCGTGTTCTGTGGTCTCATCAGCATTCTGTGGCCGATCGCAACACTGTACGGTATGGAGTACATGGAGCACGAGCAAAGAAGAAATTCCTTTTTCGCCTTTTACACCATGAGCTATGCCGCAACGCTTGCAGTTGCCCTCAGCGGAAGCCTGTTCACGTTATACATTTTCTATGAATGTCTGACGCTTATCACATTCCCGCTTGTTCTGCATAAACGTGACCGTGCATCGGCCAAAGCCGGACGAAAGTATCTCGCGTTTTCAATCTCAGGCGCCGCAATGGCATTCATGGCCTTGATCGCGCTGATCCACTTTAGCGGAGATACCAATTTTGTGCTTGGCGGCATACTGAAAGGCAACTATGAACCGAACACGATCCGTTTACTTCGTTTCATGTTCCTGATGGCTTTTATCGGTTTCGGAACAAAAGCAGCGGTGTTTCCCATGTACGCCTGGCTGCCCTCCGCCTCTGTGGCGCCTACGCCTGTCACAGCATTGCTCCATGCAGTCGCGGTCGTGAACAGCGGTGTTTTCGCTGTTCTCCGCTCCATCTATTACTCCTTTGGGACAGAGATCCTTTCCGGGAGCAATGTTCAGACCATCACGATCCTGATCTCAGCCTTCACAATCATTTTCGGCTCTGCAATGGCTGTAAAGGAACAGCACTTCAAGCGCCGTCTGGCTTATTCCACCGTCTCTAACCTTTCATACATGCTGATCGGCGCAACGCTCATGACGCCAGCTGGAATGGTAGGCTCATTGACTCACCTTGTCGCTCACGGTCTGATGAAGATCACGCTCTTCTACTGCGCGGGGGCTGTACTCGTCCGGAGCGGAAAGGAATATGTGCAGGATCTTCGCGGTTATCACACGATCATGCCCGTAACCTGTGCCATATACACGCTCTCAGCAGTCGCCATGGTTGGTATTCCGCCGCTTTGCGGGTTTGTCAGCAAGTGGAACCTGCTGACCGCGGCAGGCGCGTTGAACAACTGGACGGGCATCGTCGTCATCTGCACGCTGATCATATCCTCTGTCCTGACAGCAGTCTATCTCCTTGGACCTGCCACAGCGATGTATTTCCGGCCATTGAATCCGGGGATCGCCGGCGATAAGAAAGATCCCGGTCTTCTTATGACGATCCCATTCATCATTCTGACTATCCTGATCATCGCTTTGGGTGTTTATTCAGAACCGCTCGTTTCTTTCCTCAGAACAGTCTCCGGACAGATGTGAATACTTGATAAAGCAGAGGAACAAGAATGCAATTGTTATTTCTCGTCTTTTTGCCGATGGTCATGTCTCTTATCTGTTACATGATCGGGAAAAAGAATAAAAAGTTACGCAATATCGCGTATTGCGCGACTACGATCATCGTTTTCGGCATAAGCATATGGACATTCATTTCCAACACCGCTTTCTCGATCGAAGAGTTTTGCGGTCTTGGGCTTCATTTTCACGCTGACGGCTTCCGTTCATTGTACGGCATGGTTGCCGCCTTCATGTGGATGATGACCGGTTTATTCTCACCGGAATATTTCCGGCACTATCACAACCGAAACCGCTATTACTTCTTTAACCTGATGACCTTAGGCGCCACGCAAGGTGTTCTCCTGTCTTCAGACCTGTATACGACCTTCGTTTTCTTCGAGATCATGTCGTTCACCAGTTATACGTGGGTCGCCCATGAAGAGAATTCCAAAGCTATGAAAGCCGCCGGCACATATCTAGCTGTAGCGGTAATCGGCGGCCTGACAACGCTGATGGGCATCTTTATGCTCTGGCACAGTTTCGGTACGCTTGATTTCACCGAATTGCACACGATTACTACCGATCTTGCCGCTTTCTGCGAAGGGAACGGAACTGAACTTACAGCCGTCAGCAACACGCTTTCCGTTGCTTCCTGGCTTACATTGTTTGGTTTCGCCGCAAAGGCCGGTATGTTCCCGCTGCATATATGGCTTCCTAAGGCGCATCCGGTCGCTCCGGCTCCGGCCTCAGCGCTCTTGTCCGGCATCCTTACAAAGAGCGGCGTTTTTGGTGTTATCGTGATCTGCGCGGATCTTCAGAGCGCTTTTCCGGTCTTTGGCAGAATACTCTTCGTATTAGCCTGTGTCACGATGTTCGCGGGAGCGCTCCTCGCGTTGTTCTCCATCGATCTTAAGAAAACATTAGCCTGTTCTTCGATGAGTCAGATCGGATTCATTACGGTCGGCTTATCCATGATGACTTTATGCGGAGAGGAAGGCGGTATGGCAGCCTCCGGCGCTCTGCTTCACATGGTCAACCACTCTCTGATCAAACTCTGTCTCTTTATGTGCGCGGGTGTCATTTACATGAATCTGCACAAGCTGAATCTGAACGATATCCGCGGATATGGCCGTAAGAAACCTTTGCTGCACATTGCTTTCCTCCTTGGCGCGCTGGCCATTGCCTGCATCCCGCCCTTTGGAAGCGGATATCACAGCAAGTCTCTGATCCATGAAGGTATTCTGGAATTCATCGAGCTGCAAAAACAGGCCGGAGCGATCTGGATCCCCTATAAGGCAGCAGAAATTCTGTTCCTGATATCCGGCGGCTTAACGATCGCCTACATGGCGAAACTCTACATCTGCATCTTCTGGGAAAAGAACAGCAACAAAGCCCTGCAGGCACAATATAACAAAAAGACAGCTTACATGAATCCGCTTTCCGCTTTCGCGATCCTGGTGACTGCGTTCATTTTCCCGCTTATCAGCTTGATGCCGGATCAATTCCTGACTCCCTTGATCGAAAGAAGCATTGATTTCTTCCGCCAGGAAATGCCGCATCATATCGAATACTACTCTCTTGAAAACCTGATCGGAGCCGCGGAATCGATCGCGATCGGAAGCCTTGTCTATCTCTTTGTTGTTCGGAAGCTGCTGATCCGCAAACAGAACAGAGGGACCGTTTATGTCGATCTGTGGCCCAAACGGCTTGATCTAGAAGAAGCATTTTATCGTCCGCTTGTTACATAGTTCCTTCCCGGTCTTTTCGGCGCGCTTTCTTCGTTCATCGCCTTTATACCCGAAAAGATCGTGCCGGTATTAAAAAACGTCACGCTTTTCCTGTCGCGTCTGATTGGGGAAGGTCCTGAATGGGGCGTTCTTCTGCTCCGTCAGACAGTGATGAAAAAACGTCATACGCAGGAGAGTGTACCTGTCGGAAATCGTTTCACTTACAAAACCGGTCTGCTTCTTGACAAACTGTTTGCATTTTTCAATAAGACGATCGGTAAGAATCATCCCCTTCGTACGGATATGGAATATCTTACAAGTGAGAAATATGAGCACTTCAGGCAAACGGAGACCCGCATTTCCCGAAGCATGTCCTATGGTCTCATCCTGATGGCGATCGGTCTGCTTGTCACCTGCCTCTATCTGCTTCTAACCTGATCACACTCCATTCTCATCAATTGTTAAAATTATATTACGAAATGTATTGAAATATTTCATAAATGTGATATAATTGTTTCGTAATCGATTCTTTTGATGAGGAGTACCGAATGATCTCGAAAGCTACAGGTTGGCAGGGAGAGATTCACCCTACATATAAAGCACACTTAACCGGTGCAATGCGCGCTGTGATGAATTGGGCCACCCTTGAGGAACACGATTGTGTTCTGGACCTGAATTGTCATGACGGCGCGTTGCTGAACAGTCTGAATAAACGTTTACGTTTGAATACATGCGGTCTCTGCCCGTCCAGAGAAAAAACGCGTCTTGTCAGAGAAGCGAATGATGACAGTGACATCGTATACGCGCAGCCGCACGATATACCGTGGCGAAACGATGCTTTCGACTGCGTGCTATCCAGCGAACTTATCAGCAGCGACAGGCTGTCCGCTATTCTACAATAGACTTTGCGTGTCCTGCGTCCCGGCGGACATATCGTGATGCTGACGAAAGCATTTGAAACCAAAGGGGATAACATTCCCGGACGTCGTGAGATCATGCGGCGCATGATGGAGGCCGGGTTTGAAAGTGTCAGCTGGCGTCATTCCGGTCTGCATGGGATCGCAATTGCCTGGAAACGGATATCCTGAAAAACAGCCGAAAGGCTGTTTTTTATTTCAAATAATCGTGATTTTTTCCGTTAACAATCTTTATAATCTTTTCAATTGATATGGAATATGTTATAATAAATGAGATAAGGGGGAGTTTACGCATGTACAGCATGACGGGCTACGGACGCGCGACCGCGGAGGCGGACGGACGTTCTGTAACAATAGAAATGAAAAGCGTGAATCATCGCTTTCTCGATATCTCGGTAAAGATGCCAAAGACGATCATTTTTGCCGAAGAAACCGTAAAGAAGGTCATCGGAGAACATGTTTTCCGCGGTCATTTTGATGTAACAGTCAATTATGACAACACCCGTGATGATCGCTATCAGATTATGGTCGATCATGATCTGGCGAAAAAGTATATTCAGGCAATTAACACGATTGCTGCAGATAACGGCATTGAAAATCATTGTTCAGCGGAATATATTGCACAGATGGATGATGTCATTCGTACCGTTCCGTCTGATGACGATATGGATTCCATCCTTGATCTTGTAAAGGCCGCTGCTCAGGATGCTGTTTCCAATCTTTGCGCGATGCGGCTTGCCGAGGGCCGTAATCTCTGTGCGGATGTCACCTTCCATCTTCAAAATCTTGAAGAACTTCGTTCACAGATCGAAGCGTTAGCGCCTTCTGTGCCGATTGCTTATAAGGAGCGTCTTGAAAGCCGGATGAAGGAACTCGGGGCCGAAGCTGATCCCGCAAGGATCGCGCAGGAAGTGGCGATCATGGCTGACAAATGTGCCATTGATGAAGAACTGAGCCGTTTGCAGAGTCATATCGGTCAGATGTATGCCATGATGCAGTTAGAACGCGAAAACGGTAAAAAGATGGATTTCCTGACACAGGAACTGAACCGCGAATGCAACACGATAGGCAGCAAAGCATCCAATGTTATGATCACACAATGCGTTGTCAGCGCCAAGAATGAAGTTGAAAAGATTCGCGAACAAGTGCAGAACATCGAATAAGCAGGGAAATCATGAGGCTTCTGAATATAGGTTATGGCAATCTCCTGGCTTCTTCCCGGATTCTTGCGATCATCAGTCCTGATTCCGCGCCGGTCAAGAGACTCATCCAGGAGAAGAGAGACGAGGGTAAATTAATTGACGCGACGGCCGGCAGAAAAACACGTTCTGTGATCTGTTCAGATAACGGTTTCATCATTCTTTCTGCAATTCAAGCCGACACGCTCAACAACAGAATGACTGAAGAGGGGGACATGTTCAGACATGAAGATTAATCAAACCGGTATGCTGATCGTTATTTCCGGACCGAGCGGTGTCGGTAAAGGAACGATCTGCGCTAAACTGTTAGAAGATGACAACTCCCTGACTTTTTCCACATCGGTAACGACTCGCAAAGCGCGCGAAAACGAAATTGACGGTGTTCATTACTTCTTTATCACCGAGGATGAGTACGATCATCTGCTGGACGAAGATGCCTTCATCGAACACGCCACCGTTCATGGTCACCGTTACGGCACTTTAAAAAAACAGGTCGCGGAAAAAACAGGAGAAGGAAAGAATGTCATTCTGGATATCGATCCGCAGGGCGCCATTGCCGTTATGGAAAAGTGCCCCGAATGCGTATCCATCTTCATCCTGCCTCCCGATTACGCCACGCTTCGCAAACGTCTGCACACGCGTAACACAGACGACGAAGCAGAGATCACCAAGCGTGTGAACAACGCCAGAGGCGAGATCGAGAAGATGCACCTTTATAACTATGCAGTCGTCAATGATGACTTCGATACCGCGTATTCGCAGGTAAAAAGCATCATTGAAGCTGAAAAACAGCGTACAACCAGGTTTAAGCCTGAGATCGAATAATATATTGTACGGTATTTGAAAGGAGAAACAACTATGTCTGTTAACAAGCCCGGAATCGGAGAACTCTCTCAGAAGGTCGATTCCAGATATACACTCGTTGTCGAAAGCAGCAAGCGCGCGCGTGAACTGGTTGACGGTGCTACGCCCCTGATCGACGCCAAGGACAACATGAAGCCCGTTTCCATCGCGATCCAGGAGATCAACCGTGGTCTGCTGACCTATCGTCGCAACATGGAAGATGAAGAGGAGACCTGATGACCGTTTCTCTCGCTGATAAGCATATCATACTGGGGGTTACAGGCGGAATTGCTGCATACAAAGCATGCGAACTGACCAGCCGGCTTCGAAAAACCGGCGCGGATGTACATGTAATCATGACAGAACACGCCTGTAAGTTTGTGTGTCCGCAGACATTCGAAACCCTGAGCAACAACCCTGTTGTTTATGATATGTTCGATCCCCGTACTCCCGCCGGTAACGATTACCTTACACTCGCCGCGATGGCTGATCTGGTGATCATTGCTCCCGCCACCGCAAACATTATGGGGAAGATCGCGAACGGAATCGCCGATGATATGCTTACCGCGACCATCCTCGCCACAAAAGCACCGCTTTTCATCGCGCCGGCCATGAATACCGGCATGTGGAATAATGAGGTCACGCAACAGAACGCAGTTGTTCTCAAAGAACGCGGCGTTACTTTCATCGGTCCTGACGGCGGCTTTCTCGCCTGCGGAGATACCGGTAAGGGACGAATGAGCGAACCTTCGGTGATCTTTCAGTCGATCCAAACCTATTTCTCTGTTCAAGAACATGATCTGACCGGAGTACGTGTTCTCGTGACCGCGGGCCCGACCATTGAGCCCATCGATCCTGTCCGATACATCACAAATCGTTCAACAGGGAAAATGGGTTACGCGATCGCGACCGCGGCAGCAGCAAGAGGCGCGGAAGTAACACTCCTCAGCGGTCCGGTATCTTTAAGCGTTCCTGAAGGCATTCGCGTTGTTCCGTTTACCAATACAACCTCCCTGTATGACGCCATGATGTCGGAAGCCCCGAATCAGGATGTGATCATTCAATCAGCCGCCCCTGCTGATTTCACACCGGCTGATTATTCGCCTGTGAAGATAAAAAAGAACGGCAAGAGCGAAATGACCATCACACTGAAACCCACACCTGACGTTGCCGAAGCGATCGGAAAGATCAAGAAAAGCGGTCAGATATTTGTCGGGTTTGCCGCTGAAACAGATCATGTGACAGACAATGCCGGGAAGAAGCTTACCAAAAAGAATCTTGATATGATCGTGGCAAACGATGTGACAAAAGCCGGAGCCGGCTTCGGTACAGACACAAACATCGTAACACTGATCACCAGAGATGGTATGACGGATTACCCGATAATGAGTAAACACGAGGTAGCAATGCTGATCCTCGACAGGATAAAAGCGCTGCGGAATGAATGAGGATGAAAGTTGTTCGCGAAAGTAATCATTGACATCACAGCCGAACAAACAGATCGTTTCTTCACATATCGCATTCCGGAAGAAATGCCGGTATGTGTGGGAACAAGAGTCAGTGTCCCATTCCGGAATTACACCAAGGAAGGCTATATTCTGGAACTGACCGATGAACCGGGGTATGATCCCGCAAAGATCAAGGACATCATTGCGCCGCTTGAGAATTATCCCGCGCTTCTTCCTGAAATGATCCGTCTTGCTTTCTCAATGAAGGATAAGTATCATTGCACACTCTGTGAGGCATTGCGTTTGATGCTTCCGAGTGAAATGCGCGGAAACAGGATCAAAGTTAAAACAGAGCTCTGCGTAGAACTGCTGATCAGCGCAGATGAAGCGCTTGCGCTTGCAGAAAAAGAAAAACGAAGCAAGCGTAAACGCCTGTTTCTTAATCTGTTGAGCGACAAAAAGATCCATCCGGCTTCTGAACTAAAGGCTGTCGTTTCCGATCCGCTTCCCTTGGCGCATGAATATGCCGATCTCAATATTGTCCGGCTTTTCGAGCGTGAGGTACTGAGAAAGCCTGCTTACATACGCGAAAACGAAGCCAAAGCTCATGTATTGACCGCTGAACAGCAGGAAGTGATGGATGAGTTGCTTCCCGCGCTTCACAGCCATACGCCTCACGCGTTCCTGCTCCACGGCGTAACCGGCAGCGGTAAGACTGAAGTCTATATGCGCCTTGTCCAGCATGTGCTCGATGAAAACGGAACAGCGATCATTCTTGTCCCGGAGATCGTACTGACACCGCAGATGATCGATTGGTTCAAATCCCGCTTTGGCGAATGTTCTGCTGTTCTCCACAGCAAGCTTTCTGCCGGGGAAAGGTTTGATGAATGGCGAAGGATTCGCCGCGGTGACGCGCGGATCGTGATCGGCGCAAGAAGCGCTGTTTTCGCGCCGCTTGAAAATCTTCGTCTGATTGTGGTCGATGAAGAACACGAACAGACCTACATCAGCGAGCACTTTCCGCAATACGACGCACGTGAGATCGCGCATATGCGCACACAGGAAGCGAACGGCGTTTTGCTTCTTGCCAGCGCTACCCCCAGCATCCTGTCTTATGCCATGACCAAACGCGGCGATTACACATTGCTTGAAATGCCTCACAGGGCGAACGGAAAAGACATGCCCGATGTGACGATCGTTGATATGCGTGAGGAACTTCGTTTAGGCAATAAAAGCATGTTCTCAGCATTGCTTTTAAAGAAAATGAAATCCTGCATCGCTGCAGGAGATCAGATGATCCTCTTCCTGAACCGAAGGGGATACGCGCCGACTGTAAAATGCAGAAGCTGCGGTTATACCATAAAATGCAGTCAGTGCGATGTATCAATGACTTACCACAGTACCGACAATGCAATGCATTGTCACTACTGCGGGCAGAGTTTTCCGATGCCCGAAACCTGTCCTGAATGCGGCAGCAGTTATATCCGCCAATTGGGGATCGGAACACAAAAAGTTGAGGATGAACTGAAGAAGCTTTTTCCGGATGCCGGCATCCTTCGAATGGATGTCGATACCACTACCGGAAAGAACGCGTATATCGATATCCTGAATGCTTTCAGGAGCGGTCAGGCCAAGATCCTGATCGGCACACAAATGATCGCTAAGGGGCTCGATTTTCCACGGGTGACGCTTGTTGGCGCAATCCTTGCCGATATGACCCTGGAGCTTCCCGACTGGCGTTCTCCTGAAAGGACCTATCAGCTGCTCGTACAGGTCGCGGGCCGTGCCGGCCGCGCAGACAAAAACGGTGAAGTGATCATTCAGACATACAAGCCGGAGCATTATGCGATTTCTTCCGCCGTTCATCAGGATTATCGGCAATTCTTCAACGATGAATTTGAACGCAGGAAGCGCGATCTTTATCCTCCGTTCACAAGAATGATCCGCCTTCTTTGCGAAAGCAATCTACAGAATGAAGCCATTACGACCGCGCTGTCTTTTCAGGATGAGATCAATCATTTTGTTGATCAGAATCCGCTTCTGAAAAAGCGCCTGCTCTATATGCACTGTGACCGATCGCCTATCGGGAAAATACAGAATGTGTACCGCGCGCAGGTACTGATGAAAGTTCTGAGCCACAAAGACACAGAACGATTGCTGGAATTCTGCCGCGGCCTTTCATCATCGACCAATACCTGCAAAGTTTATTTTGAGATTGATCCGGCATCACTTGCCTGATCCCATCATTGAAAGGATACAGACCATGATCAGAAAAATCGTCAAACTCGGTAATGAAGACGAAGCGCTTCGCAAGACCTGCAAACGAATGGAGAAGTTTGATCTCCGTTTATGGCTGTTGCTTCGCGATATGAGAGATACCATGTACAAAGCCGATGGTGTCGGTCTCGCGGCTCCGCAGGTCGGTATTCTGCGCCGTGTCGTTGTGATCGATGTGGGCGATGGTCTCGTGGAACTGATCAACCCCGTGATCGTCAGCACTGAAGGTGAGCAGGAAGGACCCGAAGGATGTCTTTCTGTCCCCGGACGTTCCGGTTATGTATTCCGTCCCAATAAGGTAACTGTCGAAGCTCAGGACAGAAACGGCACGCCCTTTACCGTCACAGGGGAAGGGCTTTTCGCGCGCGCCCTCTGTCATGAGATCGATCACCTGGACGGCATCCTTTACATCGATAAGATGGATCACGAGATTTTTGATGACGATAAGGAGTGACCATGAAAGTCTGCTTTATGGGTACGCCTGAATTCGGCGCCGTTTCGCTGCAGGCGCTGATTGATGCAGGTCACGAAGTTGCCGCTGTATTCACGCAGCCGGACCGCCCCAAGGGACGCGGAAATAAAATGCTCTTCAGTCCGGTCAAAGAAGTTGCTGTACGTTACGGCATCCCTGTATACCAGCCTGAAAAGATCAGCCGTGAATCGGTTGAGGTTTTAAGAGAGCTCGCGCCGGATGTCTGTGTTACCGCCGCATTCGGACAGTTCTTATCCGAAACACTGCTTGCCATTCCAAAGCACGGCACAATCAATGTGCATGCTTCCCTTCTTCCCAAACACCGCGGAAGTGCTCCCATCAACTGGAGCATTATAAACGGTGATCCGGTAACCGGTGTAACAACCATGATGACAGTACGCAAAATGGACGCCGGAGACATTCTGTTGAAATCAGAGACCGAGATTGGCGAGAATGAGACCGCCGGCGCGCTGACAGATCGTCTTGCCCGCATGGGAGCTGATCTGCTGATCCGTACGCTCTCGATGATCAGTGAAGGAGACTGTCCCCGTACACCGCAAAATGAAGACGAAATGACCTATGAACCGATGCTGACCAAGGAGATCGGCAAGATCGACTGGTCTGCCGATGCATTTAAGGTACATCGTTTGATTTGCGGTACCTCTCCCTGGCCCGGTGCTTTCACAACGATCAACAGTGAAACAGTGAAAGTCCATGCCTCTCTCATCCGTAACGATATTACAGCTGAGGCCGGCACCATCGTATCCGCCGACCGCAAAAACGGTCTCGTCATTGCTTGCGGCAAAGGCGCGATCGAGATCACCGAACTGCAAATGCCCGGCGGCAAACGTATGATGGCAAAGGATTATTTCCTTGGACACACCATCAATTCAGATAAGGCAGGAAACTGATATGAGTTTTGATAACAAAGAGAATAGAAAAGCCTTCGGTGCAAAGCCGTTTGACCGTGACCGCAAGCCTTTCGGCGCCGGCAAGCAGGGGAATCACTCAACTGCGCCCGGGGCTAACGGCCGTCCCGGCAATTCCCGTCCTTCCGGTTCACGTCCGTCAGGCCAGCATGCCGCTCCTTCTCGTCCCTTTGGTACAAAGCCTGCCGCTCCTCGTCCCTTCGGAACAAAGCCGGCTGCACCAAAGCCCTACGGAAAGCCTGCAGAAACGGCTTCAAATCACGTTATCACCATTGATAAATCCGCGCGTTATATTGCTTTCATGGCCCTGCAGGATGTTCTTAAAAAGGACACCTATGCCAATATGGCACTGGATGCGCGATTCAATACCGTCAATATGTCACAGGCTGATAAGCGGCTCGCGACCAGCATCACATATACCACGCTGGAAAATCTGATTCGTATCGATCACATCCTTTCTCAGTTTCTGCAGGATACCTCTTCCTTACCGGAGAACCTGATCGATCTGCTTCGCACAGCGGTTTGCCAGATGTTCTTCATGGATAAGCTTCCCGAAAACGCGATCGTTGATGAAACGGTAAAGATCAGCAAGTATATCAAGCTTGAATCATTAAGCGGCGTCGTGAACGGCGTACTCCGTAACATCATCCGCAAAAAGGACGAAATTGTTTATCCTTCCCCTGAAGAGAAAAGCAAATATATTTCGATCATGCATTCTATGCCGGAATGGATCGTTAAGATGCTGATCGATGAATACGGAGAAGAAGAAGCGGAAAAAATCTGTGCTTTCAGAAAAGATAAGCACCCGATCACGATCCGCTTCAATCGTAACCGTTTTACAAATGAATCCTTCGAAAAGCAAGTCCTATCAAAGAAGGTTTGGACATGGGAGAAGGGAATTCTTCCGGATTCCTATTATGTTTATGGCATTTCGGAGCTTTCTAGAGATAACGACTACCTTGCCGGCAATTATTCCGTTCAGGGTGAAAGCAGCATGATCTCCGCTATGGCTGTAAACCCCAAGGTCGGTAAAAATGTATTGGATTGCTGTGCTGCCCCCGGCGGCAAAACCGCGTGGATCGCGGAAACAATGCTCGGTACAGGGCGTGTATACGCGTGGGATGTTCATGACCACCGTGTTGCTTTGATCCGCGCGATGCAGAAGCGTTTGCAATTGGATAACATCCGTCCGGCTGTTCACGACGCGCTCATTGTGAAACCCGATCTGGTCGGCACAATGGATGCAGTGCTTCTTGACGCGCCTTGCAGTGGTATTGGTGTTATGGATGATAAACCCGATATCAAACTGCATATTTCAAAAGAAAGCGTAGATGAACTTTGCGCTTTACAGGAGAAACTGCTTGATACATGCTGTGAGTACGTAAAGCGCGGCGGAACTTTTGTCTATTCCACCTGTTCCATCCTCCCTTGTGAAAACAAGAAGCAGATCAAAGCATTTCTTGAACGTCACCCCGACTTCAAGGTTGCAAAATTTCCCGATAACATACCGGATTCTCTCTCCTGTCAAGCAGATGAACTGGGCTTACAGCTGCTGACCAGCAGAGATAATGTGGAAGGTTTCTATATCGTACGGATGAAACGCGAAAGGTAAGGGATATGAAGGAATTATTGGGCCTGTTTCCAGAAGAAATAAAAGCAGAACTGACCGCGATGGGAGAGAAAGCTTTCAGAGCCGGTCAGGTGTTTTCGTGGCTCAATAAAGGCAAGACCTTTGATGAAATGACCAATCTTTCACTGGCTTTCCGAGAGAAACTGAAAACGAACTATGTCGATCAACCCGTATCGATTCAGGAGATTCACACCAGCAAACTGGACGGCACCCGGAAATTTCTCTTTGCCTTGCGCGACGGGAACTGTGTAGAAGGCGTGTTGATGAAGTACAAGCATGGATATTCTCTATGCATTTCTACACAAGTCGGCTGTAATATGGGATGCGCGTTTTGTGCCAGCACGCTGGAAGGCAAAGTGCGTGACCTGACGGCAGCCGAAATGCTCGGACAGGTCCACGCAGCCAACAGTGTGATCGAAGATGGAGAGCATGTGCATAATATCGTCATGATGGGTGCCGGTGAACCGCTTGATAATTATGATAACGCGATTCGCTTCATCAAACTTGTAAGCCATGCCGATGGACTCAATATCGGCGTACGCCATATTTCCCTTTCCACTTGCGGTCTGATCTCGAAAATCGATCAGTTAGCTGAAGAAGATCTTCCTGTCACATTATCGCTTTCACTGCATGCGCCAAACGATCAGATCCGCAGAGAACTCATGCCCATCGCGCGGAGGTATACGATCGAAGAAACGATCAATTCCTGCCGCCGCTATGTTGAGAAGACAGGCCGCCGTGTTATTTTTGAATACGCGCTGATCAAAAATGTGAACAGCAGTATTCAGCACGCGCGTGAACTCTCATCAAGACTGCATGGATTCCAGTGCCATGTCAATCTGATCCCCTTAAACTCCGTGAAAGAACGAAACCTTTTAGGAGTGACCGAAAAAGAAGTGAAAGCCTTCCTCGATGAACTGACTGCCAATAACATTTCAGCAACCAGAAGGCGTGAGATGGGTGACGATATTGACGGTGCCTGCGGGCAATTGCGCCGCAAGTATCTTCAGGAGGTAAAAGAATGAAAGCCGTTTACCGGACTGACAAGGGTTTGATCCGTGCTACCAATCAGGATTCTGTGGTTTTTGATAACAGTCTCCTGCTTTTTGGTGTTGCAGACGGCATGGGCGGGCACAACGGAGGCGACGTTGCAAGCAGCACAACCGAACACATGCTGCGCGAATCTCTTGCCGGTAAGGAAAAAAGCGTAAATGTCCTTGAAGAAGCCATTCACATGATCAATGATCATATTTACGAAATGCAGCGGCTTGATCCTGCTCTGAACGGAATGGGAACAACACTGTCCGTGCTATGGGCCTGCGAAAATCACGTGATCATGAGTCATATAGGGGACAGCAAGGTATTTCTGATGCATCATCAGAAACTGCGTCAGATCAGCCGTGATCATTCTCTGGTTGGTGAAATGGTACGCAAGGGTTCCATGACGCCGGAAGAGGCAAAAAAGAGTCCGTATCGCAACATGATCACCCGTGCAGTCGGTACATCGCCAAATCTTGAGATCGATTCAGCCATGTTTGATCTCTGTCAGGGAGACCGCTGGCTGATCTGCTCTGACGGATTAACAGAACATGTTGATGAAAGAGAGATCGAAGACTGGTTAAAAACAGATGATCTTGAATACGTTGTTGATGCACTCATGAGCCTTGCGCTCGAACGAGGCGGAAGAGACAATATCTCCATCCTCATTATGGAGGTCGACCAATGATCGGAACAGTTTTAGACGATCGTTATCAATTGGTCGAGTTTCTGGGGCAAGGTGGTATGTCACTGGTCTACCGCGCGATCGATAAACGAACAGACCATTCTGTTGCTGTAAAGGTTCTCCGTCCCGAATTCCTCGATGATCAGGAATTCCTGGAGCGCTTTGATCGTGAAGCAATCGCGGTCAGCAAAATGAGTCATCACAATATCGTAAACCTGCTGGATGTTGGCAGAAGTGAGTCTTTCCGTTACATCGTTATGGAGTACGTCAACGGAAAAACTTTAAAAGAAGTGATCCAGGAACGTGGGGCTCTGCCTTATGACCTTTCCGCGCAGATCTGCATCCGCATTCTTTCAGCAATGCAGCACGCGCACAAAAACGGTGTAATCCACAGAGATATCAAACCGCAGAACATTCTGGTTCATTCTGAAGGTCATATTAAGGTTGCGGACTTCGGCATCGCACGTTTTGCTGAAAAAAACACGATTGCAAAGCAGGATTTTGTAATGGGAAGCGCGCATTACATTTCTCCGGAGCAAGCTCGCGGCGATGATGTGACATTTGCCAGTGATATTTATTCTGTTGGTGTTGTTCTGTATGAATTGCTGACAGGCAAGGTACCTTTCGACGGTGAATCCCCGGTCACAATCGCGCTTCAGCATATCAACGCGACACCTGTACCGGTCACATCGATCAACCCCTCCATTCCGCTTGTAATGGAAAGGATCGTCAACAAGGCAATGGAGAAAGACCCTGCCCATCGTTATCAGAGTTCTCTGGAGATGGCGCAGGATCTGCAGCGCGCGATCTATCAGCCCGACGGAAACTGGCTGAATACCGAGTCTGATAAACCAATTTCAGCGTTCGCTGCACCCGATAAGACTGAAATCGATCCGCCCGTTGACAAAAACATCGCCGTTCCGCGCAAGAGCAGAAGGTTCAACAGAAAGAACCTCGTCTTCGCGGCGATCATGTCCATGCTTTGCTTCTGCACATTGCTGCTGATCGGCATTTTCGCAATCGTGTTCATTCGTAATTTTACCGGTTCTTCGCGGATCAATGTCCCTTATGTCATTGATCTGACACTCGAGGATGCACAAAGCAAAATCCGGACAGCCGGCCTGAAATACGATGTTCCCAGATATCTGACCAGCGATGAGCCGATCGGCACTGTCGTAGCACAGGTGCCTGAAAACGGCACCATGAATCGGGATGAAAAGATCTCCATCTGGGTATCGACCGGCGCTGATCCTCAGCTCGTCCCCGATATTTCTACAGGACAGTTGTCACTCGAAGCTGCCGAAAGGATCACCACACAATATGGTTTCAAGCTTCAGGTGGCCGACACGGTCATCAGCGAGCTGCCGTTCGGCACTGTGATCAGTCAGATCCCCGAAAGCGGAACCGAGCAATATAAACGCAATCCCGTAACGGTCTATATCAGTGGCGGAAACATGATACTGAGCGATCTTGCCGGTTCCAACTGCGATGACGCGCTCAATTATCTGAATGCTTTCGGAATCGGCAATGAGTTTATCCGTGTCAATTCATTCATCACAACCGATGAAAGCATCTCCGGACAGGTATACATGGTACAGTATTTCAATCAGGAAACTGATATCGAGACCGGTGAAAATCACAAGGGCAACCTGATCGAGACAGGCAGTGTGGTAAAAGCAAATCCGGACGGAACATATCATATCTACGTGGAACTTTATCGATACCAATTAGAAGAACCTACTACATCTGAAACGGGAATCGACTGAATATGCTGGAAGGTACACTCATCAGAGGAAGAGGCGGTTTTTATACCGTTAAAAGTACTGACGGGACCGAATACACGCTTCGCGCGAAAAAGAAATTCCGTCACGATCATATCACGCCCACCATTGGTGACCGTGTATACTTTTCTCCCGGTTCAGGAGATGAACACGGATGGGTCGAAGAGATCCTGCCTCGTCAAAACCTGTGTTTTCGTCCTCAGGTCGCAAACATAACACGTCTTTGCATCGTTATTGCGCCAAAGCCTGAACCCGATCTGCTTTTGATCGATAAAATGCTGATTTATGCATCAAAACAGAACGTTTCCCCCCTGATCATCATCAATAAATGCGAACTGGATGATGATGAATGCCTCTATTCACAGATCACCCAACAGTATCGCAATGCGGATGCACAGGTTTACCGCGTTTCCGCGCATCAGGATATCGGGATCGATGCTCTGCGAGATGCCTTGTCAAACTGTGTCAGTTGTTTTTGCGGGCAGAGCGGCGTTGGTAAGTCCTCTTTGCTGAACGCGCTTTTCAAACTCGACCTTGAAACGGGGGAGATCTCCAGAAAGATCGAACGCGGTAAAAACACAACACGCCATACTGAGTTATTTATCATGAACGGTCTCTCCGTCATGGATACGCCCGGTTTCAGTCTTCTTGAAGACGATTCAGCCCCTGAAGATCCCATATTCCTCAAAGATTCATATCCCGAGTT